>DAIESF010000113.1 GCA_027346425.1 Gemmatimonadota bacterium
CCCGCTCGCCCCCCCCTTGCCCCGTGTCGTAGCGTTGAGCAGACCTCCATTTCCCATCGGTTCCCATGTCCTTGCGGCTCGCCGCGCTCGTTCCCCTCCTCGCACCGGTTATCTGCGCCGGCGCTGTGCCGGCTGCCGCCCAGCAGCCCATCATTGGCCTGATCACGAAGACCGAGACCAATCCGTACTTCGTGATGACGCGTGATGGCGCGCGGGCGGCGGCCCGGGCGCGCGGTGCCCGCCTCCTCACCGGCGCCGGCAAGAACGACGGTGACAACGCTGGCCAGGTGACGGCGATGGAGAACATGATCGCCGCCGGGGCACGGGCGATCCTGATCACCGTCAGCGATGCCAAGGCGATCATCCCCGCCATCCGCAAGGCGCGCGCGAAGGGGGTCCTCGTCGTCGCCCTCGACTCCCCGACCGACCCGCTATCGGCAACCGACGCCTTCATCGGGACGGACAACTACAAGGCGGGGATGCTGATCGGTTCGTATGCGCGCGCCGCGCTCGGCAGGCGCCCGGCACGGATCGCGACGCTCGATCTTCTCCCGGGACACCCGGTCGGGGCGCAGCGGCACAACGGCTTCCTCAAGGGATTCGGACTCGCGGCACCAGTCGCCAGCGTCAACACGCTCGGCCGGCCGCCCGAGGTCGTCTGCATGGCCGACAGCTACGGCGACCAAGCCAAGGGGCAGACGGCGATGGAGAACTGCCTCCAGAAGAACCCGGAGATCACCGTCGTCTACACCATCAACGAGCCGACTGCGGCCGGTGCGTTTCGGGCGCTCAAGGCCGCGGGCAAGGAACGGCAGGTGGTACTGGTCTCGGTGGATGGCGGTTGCCAGGGGGTGCGCGACGTGGCCAGCGGTGCCATCGCCGCCACGGCGCAGCAGTATCCGGCGCGCATGGCCGAGTTAGGGATCGCGGCCGGCGTTGAATTCGTGACGTCCGGAAA
This sequence comes from Gemmatimonadota bacterium, assembly GCA_027346425.1. Taxonomy (GTDB): domain Bacteria; phylum Gemmatimonadota; class Gemmatimonadetes; order Gemmatimonadales; family Gemmatimonadaceae; genus SCN-70-22. Next base: position 959 of record DAIESF010000113.1, read on the forward strand.
GCGACCGAGCGGTTACACCGACACCGGCGTTGCCCTCATCGCCGGCAGGGCCCTTCCCGAGATCGAGAGCAAGGACGTGAAGGCCGGGCTCGCATCGTGTTTCGGGAGGAAGTAGTGCCGAGCGAGGCGCGCACGCTGCGCGAGCGCCTCCCAGCCATCGGCACGCTGGGACCAGTGATCGCGCTCGCCATCGCCTCGGCCTTCTTTGCCACGCAGCACGAGCGTTTCCTCACCGGGGCCAATGTCTCGCTCATCCTGCAACAGGTGATGGTCGTCGGGACGATTGCCATCGGGCAGACGCTCGTCATCCTCACCGCGGGTGTCGACCTCTCGTGCGGGATGGTGATGGCGCTGGGCGGGATCGTGATGGCCAAGGTCGCCGGGACGCTCGGGCTCCCGGTCCCTCTCGCCATCGCCGCCGGTGTCGGGGTGACGACGTGCTTCGGCCTCCTCAACGGCATCCTGGTCACCCGCGTCAAGCTTCCCCCGTTCATCGTGACGTTAGGCACGCTCAACATCGCCTTCGCGATCACCCAACTCTCGTCCGATGCCCAGACCATAACCGACGTCCCGCCGTCGCTGGTCGCCCTCGGCAACGCCTTCACCCTTGGAGGAACGGAGGTGGTGTATGGCGTGGTGGTCATGCTGGCGGCGTACCTGCTGGCCGCCTTCATCCTGCGGGAGACCGCGGCCGGGCGTCACGTCTATGCCGTCGGCAACAATCCCGAGGCGGCGCGCCTGGCCGGGATCGATACTGCGCGCGTCCTGCTTGGCGTCTACGCCATTGCCGGCGCCTGCTACGGCCTCGCCGCACTTCTCGCCGTGGCGCGCACCGGGGTTGGAGACCCCAACGCGGGACAGACGGACAACCTCGATGCCATCACCGCCGTCGTCCTTGGCGGGACCTCGCTCTTCGGCGGACGGGGCGTGGTGTGGGGCTCCCTGGTCGGTGCGCTCATCGTCGGCACGTTTCGCAACGGGCTCACCCTGATGGGAGTCTCGTCGGTCTACCAGATCCTCATCACCGGGATCCTCGTGATCCTCGCCGTTGCCACCGACCAGTTCTCACGACACGGGGGGCGTTAGGCATGGGCGACGCGCTGGTGATGCAGGGACGCGGCCTGGTGAAGCGGTTCGGACACGTGACCGCACTCGATGGGACCGACTTCGACCTGCGCGCCGGGGAGATTCTCGCGGTCATTGGCGACAACGGGGCGGGGAAGTCATCGCTCATCAAGGTGCTGTCGGGGGCGCTCATCCCCGACGCGGGAGCGCTGAGTCTCGACGGGGAGCGGGTGTACTTCCGTACCCCGATGGACGCGCGCCGCGCCGGCATCGAGACGGTCTACCAGGACCTGGCCGTCGCGCCGGCGATGACGATCGCCGAGAACCTGTACCTCGGGCGGGAAGTGCGGCGCCCAGGGGTGCTGGGGAGCGTCTTCCGCGTGCTCGACAAGGCGCGCATGCGGGAGGAGGCCGAACGGCACATGCGCGCGCTGCAGATCGGGATCCGGACGATGACGCAGGCGGTGGAGACACTGTCGGGCGGGCAGAGACAGGGGGTGGCCGTGGCGCGGAGCGTCGCCTTCGCCCGCCACGTCGTCATCATGGACGAACCAACTGCGGCGTTAGGCGTGAAGGAGGGGACGATGGTCCTCGACCTCATCCGTCGGGTGCGCGAGCGCGGACTCTCCGTCGTTCTCATCTCGCACAACATGCCGCACGTCTTCGAGGTCGCCGACCGGATTCACGTCGCTCGACTGGGGCGGCGCGCCGCCGTGCTGAACCCGCGGGCGATCAGCATGAGCGACACGGTGGCGGTCATGACAGGTGCCCTCTCCCCCGAACTCCTGCCGACCGAGGTACTCGCCTGAACGCTGCCGTGTCGCGCCGCGCGATGTACGTGCGTGCCTATCTTGTCGTTGCACCTGCTTACTCAGATGGCAGGCGGAGCGCGCCGTGTATCCGCGCGCGTCGGCCCTGCCAGCGCTGTCGCTCGCCCCGTGGGGGTATCGCCTTTACCGTCGTGCGCGATACGGCGTCGCACCCCTCACTCGCGTCGATACAGCAGGTCCAGGTACGAGTTGTCGCCGGGGATGCGGAAGCGCACCTGCATCCCTTCCGACACGCCGCTGGCCGAGTGGGAGAGCGGGGAGATGTACTCCGAGATCATGCGCAGGTCGCCGCGGGGATCGTACTCCACCACGCCAAAGTCCGCTTCCTTCCAGGTCGCACGTAGCGTGTAGGTCCGCGCGTCAGCAGGGCCGGTCACGTGGTACTGCGCGTACTTCACCGTGATGGCGTAGCGCGGGGTCGTTCCCCCGCTGAGGATGAGATCTCCCCCCTCGATGAAGTACTCGTGGTACTCGCGCACTCCGTTCCAGCTGACGGAGTCGCCCTCGACCAGCATGGGGAGCCGAGTGCCGCCGACCCGGGCGAGCGACAGGACGGCATTGGCCGCGCGAACCTCGACGCGCGCCGATCCCACGACCCCGTCGGCCATCGCCCGGACCGTCGTGGTCCCCGGGGCCACGCCCCGCACGCGACCCGACGCGTCGATCGTCGCAATCGCCGGGTCGTCGGAGGTGATTGACACCTGGCGCCCGAACACGTCGCGTCCTCCCTCGCCTTGCACCCGCACGCCGAGGACGACGATATCGCCGTGCCCCAGCTGCAGGGCCGTCGGGAGAATGGTGACGAGCTGGACCGAGAGCCTGCGAACGTCGACGATGCGGCTGGCGGCAAGCGACCCGGACCTGGCGGTGACGGTCACCGTCCCCGGGACGAAGAAGGTGGCAACGCCGTCTGGCGACACGTTGGCACGCAGCGTGTCGCTCACCGACCAGGTGATCGGCGCTCCCGGCACCTCGGTCCCGTCCGCATTGCGCACGGCGGCCCGGAGGGTGGCGACGTCACGCTCGAACACCTCAGCGGCGGGGAGTTCGAGGGTGATCGAGCGGGAGGGCGCAGGGGCGGTCGTGCTGCCGTCGCTGCAGGCCAGTGCGGCGAGGGCGGTCAGGACGGCGGTGAGGCGGCGAAGCGAGAGATGCACCATGTGACTAGCCGGCAATATGAGTTCAGGAGCCAAAGAGACCGCGCCGTGGCGTGGTGGCACCCGTAGCGACGTCGTACGGATGGGTCGCGCCGAGGTTTCCCGATGTGGATCCTGAGGTAGGGACCGAAACCCTGCGCTCGCTAGACGCGTATCGCTCGCGTCGCCTCCCTAAGCCCCTCCATGTCCTGGCTCTCCTCGCTCGTCGTTGCCGTACTCACCGGGCTTCTCGGGATGGTGCTGAGTGGCTTCGTCGCCAACCTCGCCGTCGGATGGCATCGCATCTCGTCGTTCGAGGGCGGATCGGGCTATTTCGTCGTCGGCATGGCGCTCCTTGGCCTTATCGGCGGGGCCGTCATCGGCCTGGTGACGGCACGCACGATGGCCGGGGGGGATCCGGGCCTCGTAAAGGTGCTCGCGACGTCGGGTGGGCTCGTGCTGGCGGTTGTGGCCGGGATTGGCGGCGTCAGCAGGCTTCTGGCCGATGTCCCGCCAACCGCCAATGGCGAAGAGATGTACATCGCCTTCGAGTTGCGGTGGCCCGAAAAGGAGATGCGAAGTCCGGCAGACTTTCCGGGGGGAGGGTTTGCGCGTCTTGGAGCGGGAACGTCCGCGCAGGTGATCCGCAAATGGGGCGACGGCGCTCTTTTCGTCGACGACGCGCATCAGGTCGACGGGCGATGGGTGGTACCGGGGATTGCCGACGTCTTCACGTCGAGGGGCGATCGCCTTCTCGAGGTCGGAATCGGTGACACGGTGCTCGCCGGCTTCCTCATGAACGTCCCGGCGCATCCGGGTGTGCAGGACAGTGCGTGGAGCGAGTGGCTTCCGCGGGCGAAGCCGGGATCGTCGCCACTCCCCGATCAATACGCGTATCGCTTTCGCGTCGTGCAGAAGGGCGACCCCGTCCGGACGCAGCGGGTTGGGCCATTCGAAGTTGCCACCATCGTCTCGAGCCT
>DAIESF010000125.1 GCA_027346425.1 Gemmatimonadota bacterium
ACCGCGCTCCAGACGAGGATCGTATTGAGCTTCTCGATCCACTTCAGATTGAGCGTGGCGGTGCTGAGGACGGCTTTCCGATGCGCGAGGAGTCGAGCCCACGGAATACCACGGTCGCGAAGGTCGGTGCGCACGACGTTGGCAAAGGTCCACCGCTTGAGGTGCGTGACCTGGATGTCGGGGCACAGACGAATCTTCTGCCCCAGTCCCCGGACGCGCGCCCCGAGCTCGATGTCCTCGATCTGCGGGCGCGCGAAGTGCCACTCGTCGTACATTCCCGCGTCGTCGAACACCTGACGTCGCACCGCACCCGCCCCTGCCCAGAAGGTCTCCACGTCGCCGGCGTTGCACTGGTGCACGTAGTGATGGAGCAGATTGCGGTACTGCGACATGAAGCCCTCGGCGGGCGGGTTCGTGTCGTAGGCGCCGAACACCGCCCCGACCTCGCCCTCGGTCTCCATCACCTCGGCGAAGCGCCGCATCGTGTCGGGGTGGACGACCACGTCCGCATCGAAGAACATCACCACGTCGCCACGCGACACCTCGAACCCGCGGTTCCGCGCGTACGCGGGGCCGTGGGGCTGGCCGGGGAGCCTGACGACCGTGTCGGCGTAGCGGGCGGCGACCGTCGCCGTGTCATCGCTGCTGGCGTCATCCACCACGATCAGCTCCCAGCGCTCACGCGGGAAGTCGCTCGCCATCAGGGCGCCTAACGTGCGAGGAAGCATTCCCGACGCCTGGTGCGCGGGGACGATGATCGAATAGAACGGGAGCGATGCGCTCATGCGGCGCGCCCCTGCACGAGGCGCTTCACGCGTCGCCCCTGCGCCCGCAGCCACAACCGGCCGCGGAAGGCCGCGCTCCCCCATGCCTCCAGCTGCCCGGGCTCACGGAAGTAGAACATGTCGAGCCTCGGGAGTCGGGCGCGGTCGTCGTCGCTGCGGAGGGCGCGCAGCTCCGTGGTGCAGGCGTGCGCGAAGACATCGCGCACCACGGTCGCGGCGCTGTCGTCCACGGCCCCGTACGGGTATGCGAACGACGTCGGACGCGGTCCCAGCTCGGCGGCCATGCGTTCCACACATCCCGCCACCTCGTCCTCGAGCGAGGCACCGCGCACCTGCGTGAGGTCGCGATGCCGGCGCGTATGGGCGCCGAGCGACACCCCCTGGGCGGCCATGGCGCCTAACGTTGCCCAGCTCATGAGCGGGAGGACCGGGATTCCCGGGACGTGATGCCCGCCCCAGTCGTTCTCCCCCCCCACATGCTCGGGGACGACGAAGACCGTGGACGGAAGCCCCGCCTCGCGGAGTTGCGCTGCCGCCTCGTCGGCGAAATTCTGGAACCCGTCATCGAAGGTGATCGCCACCGCGTCTGCGTCGTCGCCCGCCGCCACCAGGTCGGCCAGCGGCAGCACCTTCACCGACCCAGACGCCAGCCACCGGACATGCGCGCGGAACGCCTCGCGGCTCACCGAAATCGGGGAGCCGGACTCGTCGATGGAGTGGTAGGTCAGGATCGCGCGCATCACGGTTACCGGCGGGCCGACATGAAGGGGACGCCCCCGTTCGCAGCCGCCGCCATTCGAGAACGTTGATCCTCCACGACGTCGCGGACGATCACATCGAGAGACGTCCGGGGCCGGAACCCCGTCACACCCTCGAGCTTGGAGACGTCGGGAACGCGGCGCATCATGTCCTCGAAGCCGGCGGCATATGCCTCGCCGTACGGGACGAGGATGATCTCCGACCGACTCCCCGCCGCGTCGCGCACCTGCTCGGCCAGCCCCAGGATGGAGACTTCCTGCGTGGAGCCGATGTTGAAGACCTCGCCAATGGCGGTCGGCGTCGACATCAGGCGCAGGAGCCCCTCTACGGCGTCGCGCACGTGCCCGAAACAACGCGACTGCTCGCCCGAGCCATAGACCGTGATCGGCTCGTTGCGGAGCGCCTGGGCGGCGAAGCTCGGGAGGACCATCCCGTACTGCCCCGTCTGTCGGGGGCCGACGGTGTTGAAGAATCGGGTGATGATGACCGGGACCCCCTTCTCTCGCAGGTAGGCGAGTGCGAGCCACTCATCGAGCGCCTTGGAGCAGGCGTAGGCCCAGCGCGAGTGCGACGTGGGGCCGAGCTGCAGGTCCTGGTCTTCGCGAAAGGGGATCGACGTGGACTTGCCGTACACCTCGGAGGTCGACGCCACCACGACGAGCTTCTGCTTGCGGGCAGCGGCGCCGAGGACGACCTCGGTGGCGCGCACGTTGGTCTCGATCGTGTGGACCGGCTTCTCGACGATGAGCTTGACGCCGACGGCAGCCGCCAGGTGCACGGTCACGTCGGCCGAGTCGACCAGTTCGGTCACCAGCGGCACGTCCAGCGCCGAGCCGATCCGGTAGCTGAAGCCGGGCCGCCCCACGAGGTGGGCGATGTTCTGCATGCTTCCCGTCGACAGGTCGTCGAGCACCTGCACGCGGTCGCCGCGCTCGAGCAGGCGCTCGGCGAGGTGAGACCCGATGAACCCGCACCCACCGGTGATGAAGACGTTCACGCGACCTCCTCCGTCGCTAGCGCGTCAGCGACGCGCATATGCCCACGGCGCGCCGCAGCGCGCCGAACGATCTCGAGATACTGTGGTACGACGACCTGTTCCGACCAACGATTCACGTACGCCGCGTAACCCGACGCCGACAGGCGCGCCCGGTAGTGCGGGTCCTCCTGCATCCGCCGCATGGCCTGCAGCAGCTCGTCGCGGCTGGAAAACAGCTCCCCACCCCCCGACTGCTCGACGATTTCCGGAAAGGGGCCGAGCCGCCGGGCGATGACCGGGGTCCCCTGCCGGAACGACTCGATGAGCACGATGCCGAAGGTCTCGAAGCACTCCGAGGGAACCACCAGCGCCACCGCATGCTGATAGTACTGGCGGAGGTCGTCCGGCGCGATGCGCCCGAGGAATTTCACGTTAGGCATCCCCTGGGCCAGCGCCCGAAGCTGCGCACCGTGGGTGCCGTCGCCGGCGATCACGAGGTCGGCACCAAGGAAGTCGCGGAAGACGGGGATCACGTCTTCGAGCCCTTTGATGCGCTCGAGGCGGCCAGCGAAGAAGAAGTACGGGCGCGGATGGGGCGACGCCCCCGCGACCACCGGCGGACCGCCCTGCTCGGGGTCGGGGAGGAAGTACGGCAACACCTCCATCTCCCGCGTGAACCCGAACTCACGATGCTTGTCGCGCGAGAAGCGGCTCATGGCGATCACCGCATCTACCCGCTCGATCTCACGCTCCAGGTATCCCGTATAGCGCCACAGCTGGGGAGGGCGCCGGTAGCTGAGCGTGCACCGCAGGCACTCGCGCCCGGTGCACAGCTCCTTGCCATGGCGCCAGAGTACGTGCATGGGACAGACGAGCCAGTGCTCGTGCGCCATGTACAGCGAGACCGCGTCGCCCGCATAACTGAGGAGCCCGGGTCCGCCGACGAGCGAAATGTTGTGGAAGTTGACGACGTCGTAGTGCCCCGAGTCGATCACCTCGTGAATTCGCCGCCCCTTCACCACCGGGCGGGCGAGCTGCTGGGTGAGGAGCGAGGAGAGCATCGGGACGCGGCTCTTGAGCCGGAGCACCTCGACCCCCTGATCGTCGTCGAGCGCCGGGGCGTCGGGGTCAGTGCCCGGGTTGAGCAGGTTGTACGCGTCGGCGTCGTGGAGGACGGTGACCTGGTGCCCGCGCTTCACCAGCCCACGCGACAGTCGCTGGATGCCGATGCCGTCACCGCCGAAGTTGTACGGCGGGTAGAAGGTCGTGACCATCAGGAAGCGGAGGGCGCTCATGCCGCGGCCTCCTCGAGCGCGGCGAGCGTGGTGCGTGCCGCCGACTCCCAGGTGAGCGCACGGGCGCGCGCCAGGGCTTCCGCGCCTAACGCATGGCGGAGCGCGGGGTTGGTCGACAGGCGACGCATCGCGTCGAGCAGCCCCTGCAGGTCGCCCGGGGTCACGAAGATCCCGCCCCCCTCGAGGAGTTCGGAGAGCGGACTCTCGACCGTGGCGATCACCGGGATCCCGCACGCCGCCGCCTCGACGGCGGGGAGCCCGAAACCCTCGCACTCCGACGGCAGTAGGTTGGCGATGGCTCCCGAATGAAGCGCGCGGAGCCGCTCGTCGGGAACAAAGCCGGTCCAGTGCACCAGCTCGCCGGTGCCGCATTCGGCCACGAGGGCGCGCAGCCGGTTCAGCTCCCCGAAGAAGACGTCGCCCGAGGTGGTCCCAACCAGCAGGAGGTGCGGGGCGATGCTCGACTCGGCGGCGAGCGCGGCGTGGGCGCGGATGATGAGGTCGAGGCGCTTGTGCGGGTTGAAGCCGCCCACATAGGTGAACCACTGGGCCCCGGCGGGGACCCCTGCGGCGCGGGCCTCCGCCTCGGCGATATGTCGGGCGACCGGCGTGTACTCGTCGGCCGGGGCCTCCACTGCCACGCGGATGCGTCCGGGGGCGACGCTCAGGACTCGCGCGATGTCGCGCGCCGCGTAGTCGGAGACGGTCAGCACCACCTTCGCCTGCCGGATCGCGAGCGCGACCTTGAGCTTCCAGAAGAGGCGCGCACGCAGCGTGGGAAGAGTGAGGTGCGGGAATCGCTCGGCGATCGCGTCGTGGATCGTGACGACGGCGCGCTGGCCGGGGGGCAAGGGAAAGTACGTGTAGACCGACGGGGAGAAGAAGACGTCGGGAGATTTCTTCCAGACGGCGCGAGTCAGGCGCAGCATGTCGCGCGGCGTGCGGGCGCCATCAGCGGCCGCGGCCACCGTCGGCGACTCGTCGAGCGCCACCGTAACGCGCTCGACGTTTGGTGCATCGAGGGGAAAGGCCTCGAAGGCGCGCCGGTCACCGAAGCACACGAAGTGGTGCTGCGGGGCCAGCGCGACCAGGGCGCGCATCAATTCACGGGCGAATCGGCCGTAGCCGCGTGCGTTGGCCCAGCACGTCGCATCAACGCCGATCCGCACTCCGCCGTCACGCGACTCCCGCCCGGGCCTGTACGACCGTGGACGGAGGGGCGCCCTTGGAGGTATCCGGCTCGAGCTTCTGCTCCTCGTGGTAGTCGAAGTCGGTATTCACCGCCCAGACGTCGTGCGAGGCGCCGCGCATGTTGGCCACTGCCATCATCGCGGTGAGCATGGAATGGTCGGCGTTGTTGTACTTGTGCATCCCGTTGCGCCCGACGGTGTGCAGGTTCGGGATCGGGTCGATGAAGCTGCGTACCTTGGCGAGGTGGGCCGCATACTCCGAATCGTACACGGGATACGCCTTCTGTTGCCGCACGACAGCGCCATCGAAGACCTTGGACGGGTCGGCGAGCCCAAGCTCGCCGAGTTCCTTCTTGGCCAGCTCGATGAGCGATTCGTCGGAGCTGGTCCAGAGCCCGTCGCCCTCGAAGCAGAAGTATTCCAGTCCGAGGCAGGTCGTCCCGGGGCCCGGGACCATCGCCTGGCTCCAGTTGTTGAAGTTCTGGATGCGACCGACGGTGACCCCCGGCGTGTGGATGTAGATCCAGTTGTCGGGGAAAAGCTTCTCCTGGTCGATCATCAGCGCGACGGTGAGGAAGTCCCGGTAGTTCAGGCCATCGCCAGCCGCAACGATATCGGCCGGCGGGGCCGGATCGAACGAACGCACCAGGTTGCGCACCGCCATCGAGTTGATGAAGTGCTCGCCCTCGATGCGACGCTCACCCTCCGGCGTGCGCACGCGCACGGCGACCACCTTGCCATCCTCGAGCTCCAGCGCGGTCGCCTCGTGCCTCATGAGGACCTCGCCTCCCATCTCCTCGATGCGCCGGGCCGCCGTCTCCCACATCTGCCCGGGGCCGAAGCGCGGATACTGGAACTCGTTGATCAGCGTCTTGATGGTCTCGCTGCGCCGCTGGATGGCGGCGGCATTCAGGATCGCCTTGGCGAGTGACAGCCCCTGGATGCGTTGCGCCGCCCACTCGGCGCGGATCTCGGTGCACGGAATACCCCACACCTTTTCCGTGTAGGTCTTGAAGAAGATGCGATAGAGTCGCTTGCCGAAGCGGTTGGAGACCCACTGCTCGAAGTTCTCCTCGACCGGATACGGGCGGAGGTGCGACCAGAAGTAGCTCAGGACGATGGCAACGGCATTGAAGATCCCGAGGCCGCTGAGGGCGTTCCACGCCTTGAGCGGATAGTCGAAGTACTTGCCGCCGTAGTGAATGCGCGAGAGGCGCGGGACGGAGATGAACTCGGGGCCAAGGATCTCCTTCCAGAGCTCCTCGACCGGGGTGACCTTCGTGAAGAACCGGTGACCACCGATGTCGAATCGATACCCCTTGTAGCGCGCCGTCTTCGAGATCCCGCCGACGAGGTCGTCGCCCTCCAGCACCGTCACCTTGACCCCGTCCTTGGCCAGGATGTAGCCGGCGGTGAGGCCAGCGGGGCCGCCGCCGATGATGACGACGCGATCCCCGGGTTGAAGTCGCGCGACGCTGCGTGCTGAGTTCACGGACGGCCCGCTCACTTTACCGTACCTTCGAGAGTGAATCTCCAGGTCCTGCCACGTAGCCGACGGCTTCGCCGGCAGCCCAAGCGACGACGAACATCGCGATAAGGGGCAACGAACGAGCCAGCTCACCGAGATGCCGCCCCTTGGCCCGGATTCGGCTCACGGTCCGCCAGAAAAGGACGGGGGGGAGCGCCAGCGAAGCGGCTCCCATGGCCATTCTCTTCGCAAAGCCTGCGCCCTGCGCGCGTGCCCCCGCGTACGACCGGGAATACAGGTACCGCTGCGACATGTACAGCCCGAACGTGTAGTGCATCTTGTGCCCGACCACGATCTCGGGGCGGCAGGTCAGCGGGACACCGTCGGCCTTCAAGGCATCGTGAAGCCGATTCTCCCACCCGCCCGACTCCACGACCGAGCGGTACCTCTCCAGGATCTCCCGAGGATAGACGACGTTGTTCCCCGTTAGCCACTCGGCCGGCCCCGCGGGGATCGGCGGCGTGCAGTGGCTGTACTCGCAGAGATATGCTGCCCAATCGACCAGTCGATCGGTCGCGGCGTTCTCGACCGCCCCCGCCACCACGGGAGTCGACGGCGTCTGGGCGGCCAGCAGCGCCTTGGCCCATCCATCCGGGACGATCACGTGGTCCTCGATGACCGCTACCGACGGGGCGGTCGCCGCGCGAAAGGCGAGGGCGCGCATCGCCGGGATGGTCGCGTCAGCGGAAACCTCGAGGAGCGTCACCAGCGGGAAGCGCGCGCGAACCTGTTCACGCAGCGCCGGCCCGAGTCGATCGACCACCAGAACTTCGAGAGCGACATCAGTCCGCTGGCGCTCGAGCGCCGCCAATGTCAACGACAGGTCGTCGAACCCATTGACCGAGGGAACGACGACCGAGAGTGCGGGAGCGTCCACTTACGCGTCGGTCGTGATGCTCGTGCCGAACGATTCGCTATCGGACTCCAGTACGCCCGCGACACCCCGAACACCCTCGACCTTGCGACGCGAGGCCGCCGCCACCGAGGGAGTCAGATAGGCGCGCGAACGACGGCGATCACCCTGCGCCGCCGCTTCCTCGAGCGTGGCGACCAGCGGAATCTCCGACTCGGCGAGCGTCCCATCCTCGACCGAGCCGACGGTGGCGTCGAACGCCTCGAGCCACATCCCGTCGCCCACCGCGCCATCCATCCGGAGCGCGACGATATCGCCGGTCGCCCGATTCATCCCAACCTCGCGCATCGACGCACTTCCCACCCCGACCGGCGTCTCGATGAACGTCACGCTCGGATACGCCGCGCCCAGGGTCGCAGCGTCGTCGATCGCACTCTCGCGAACGACGATGATTTCCGCCTCCATGCGCCGGCAACGACCGGCGACGGCCGCCAGCGCGCGCTCGAGCTCCGAGCGGTCTCCGTGGGAAAGGAGTACGACCGAGAGCGAAGGAAGGTGCGACGCACGGAGAGAAGGGCGTGACTCTCGTTGCGACATGCGCTCGACATTCTCCCTCATTCCGTTGCTCCCGAATTCGTGAAAGCGCATCTGGGGGCAGAGGCATCGTCTGCCGCCCGCGCGCGAACGTTCATGGTTGGCGCCTTCCTACAATGCAAAGCGATTGCCCACGGGCACGACTGGCGCGCACGACAGCGTCCACTCGCCCAAGTCGTTGCGAATCATCGACTAATGTGACATTTGGCCGCGCGCGGACGATCACCTTTCGCCCAGCAACAAATCGCGCGATGTGGCCCTCTCGCCACATCGTCGTGGCGTCTGTAGCCCCGCCGCGACGAACCGGCATCGATTGCCGGAAGCAAGCCGCGGGCGAACGCGCTCCCGTCAGTCCAATTCCGATGCGATTCGGGTAGCGTTCGCCATCAAGGTAAACGTGAGATTCTTGGCTGGGAGCCACGGAAATCCCGCGCCGTCCACGACGTAGAGACCGTCGAATCCGCGCACCCGCCCGTCGCCCCGTGTGGTGTGCTCCAGGTCGGCGTCGCCCATGGGAATCGTCCCGGCGTAGTGCACACTCGATCCACGGGGGAGAATCCTGGCCATCCCCCCCGGCGCCACGCAGCCAAGCTCGCCGAGGGCGGCGCGCGTCCGGGCGATGGCCTGATGGGTGGCGGGGAGGTCGCTCGAGTCGTCGCCGTACTCGAGCACCAGACGTGCGGCGCCGTCGCGATCGACCTGCAGGCGCGCGACGTTCTCGCTACGCCGCGTGTCCGACAGCCAGATATTCGCCACGCCGAGCGCGGCACGCATGCGGCGGAAGACGCGGAGTGACGTTCGCAGGTCGAATGGAAGCGAATGGACGATCGGGTGCACCGCCGCCGCCTTGAGCGCGCTCACCTGTCCATGCACGTCACGTCGCCAGTCGCCGGTGTCGATGGCCATGGCGAGCATGTGGTACTGGTAGCTCGCCAGCTGCACGTCGCGCCCGATACGCCGGAGGTTGACGAAGGGGATCATGACGTGCCGGTTGTCCATCAGCCCCGGGAGCGCCACGTCCGTACGCCCGAGCGCCGCCCACGTCTGGAGATACAGCTGGGTCGTGGCGAGGGCGCCGGCGGCGAGCACGACGCGCTCGGCGCGCAGCTCGACTTCCGCACCTCCGCCCACCGGGACGGCAACCACCCCGACCGCGCGCTGGCCGGCGGCGGTCAGCACACGGCGCACGAACAACCCGGGACGGTAGGTGAAGTTCGGATTCGAGACGAGGTCGGCGAGGGTGAGACTCGGGGTGTAGAGCGCCCCTCGCGGACACCCCCAGAGGCACCGCCCCAGCTCGCCACACGCGCGTCGCTCGCCGAGATCGCGGGAAAGAACGGCCACGCGCGAACGCCCGAGGTGGAACCCCGCCGCGTTCAGGGACTGTCGTCGCCTGTCGTATCGCGCGTGTAACCACGCCGAGTGGGGATCCATCGGGAGTGGCTCGAGATACGGCGCCGTGAACGGGGAGAAACGCTTCAGGTCGTCGGCGACTCCGGTGACGCCAATCCGATTCGCCACGGTGGCGTAGTGGGGCCTGAGCGCGGCGCCGTCGAAGGGAAATTCTGCGAGTTCCTCATCGCGCAGCTCGTACGAGCCACCCGTCCACGCCTCGGCGAGCCCGCCGCGCGCGTAGGAGACGAGGGGCGAGAATCCCCGCTCCACGATGGACACCTCGCCGGGACGCCGAAAGACATAGCCCTTGCTCGGCGGAAAGCCGTACGGCTTGGCGTCCGGGGCCGGGTAGACGACGTCCCTTCCCTCGTCGCCGAGGAAGTATCGCTCCGGCTCGTCAAGCAGATCCTTGAGCTTCGGGAAGTCGGCGTCGGGGTGCGGGGCAGGCGGGCGCTCGAATCCCACGTCCACGAGCTCCACGGTCTGGCCGCGCTCGAGCAGGGTCTGGGCGAAGTGAACCCCGGTCGCCCCCGAGCCGACGACCAGGTACCTAGCCACGCTGCCGCTCCCGTCCCGCGACGCTCGCCGCCAGGTGCAGCGGCGCGAAGACGGCCACGGCGCACGCCGTGCGCAGCGCCCACCCCCCGCCTAACGCCGCCAGCGCCACCCAGGCGCTGGCAGCGGACGAGGGGCGAGCCGTGTCGTAAGCGGCGTGCACCACCGGCGACGACTCGAGGACAGCCAGGGTGAGGACGAGCTTGCGGCGGAGCGTCCCCTGCGGCCGGGCCAGACGCGCATAGGAGTCGGCGAGCGCACATCCGAACGTCGAGCGGCTGGCGACCGCCACCAGCCAGAGGTCGAGCGTGTCGGGCGATGCCCCCACCGACGGATGCGACGCCACGTAGGCCGTGGTCGCTCGCGCGGCCGGCGCAGCCCTCCCCAGATAGCGGGCGAAGATTCCGAACTCGGCCGCCAGCGCCTGGTCGGCGGAATCGGTCGCCTGCGCGGCCACGAAGCCCGACGTCGGCGCGTCGGGGCGGGCGAGAATCGCCGCCAGGGGGCGCGGGTGCGGAAGGAGGCGATCGACGAGTGCGTTCGGCGCGGCCACCGAGTCGTTGACGAAGGACGCCAGTTGGCCCGCCGTGACGGGGAGCCGCGTCCCGATAATCGTCTCCGCAGCCCCGAGCATTCCGCGCACCGGTGCCAGGGGAACCGACCATGGGGAGCGCGGCGCCAGCCCCCGAGCGGCGCGCATGTGCGCGAGCAGGTCGCGAAGCGTGCACCGCTCTCCCCCCCCGACTTCGATCGTCGCCCCGGTCGGAGGGGGGGCATCGGCGAGCGCGAGGAGCGCGGCCACGAGGTCGTCCACGTGGATGGGTTGCACCCGGACGTTGCCGGAGCCGGGGACGACGGGGAGACCGCCAGCCGCAATCCGTTCCAGTCCTTCCTGCACCGGGCTTCCGGCGCCGAAGACCATCGTCGGGCGGACGATCGTGAACGGGAGGCCCGCATCCGCGACCAAGTGCTCGGCCGCCAGCTTGGCCTCGGCGTAGTGATACCAGCGCCGGTTCCTGAAGCTGGCGGCAATCGAGCTGACGAAGATGAAGTGCGCGGCCCCGGCGTCTCGCGCCGCGCGTGTCAACCGCCCCGTACCGTCGACGTTCACGGCACGCATCACGGCCGGGTTCAGGCGACCGGTGGCCGCCGCCAGATGCAATACCACGCTGTCGCGGGGAATGGCGTCGGCGGCGAGGGAAGCGGCGGCGAGGTCGGCACGCACCGCGCGCCAATGCGGCGGGAGGGTGCCGAAAGACGCCAGCACGGCGGGGTCGCGCACGAGGAGGGTGACGTCGCGTGGCGTTGCGGACCGCGCGGCACGCTCGCGCAACGCCGCGACGAGGCGACGGCCGACGAAACCGCTCGCGCCGGTGACGACGAGCGGCGGGAGCGCTCCAGCCGTCACGTACCGCGCGTCAGGGGGCGGAGCGCTTGCTCAGCGCGCGCGCCGGAACGGGCGATAACATCTCGAGCCACAGCTTCCATCGCAGACGGAAGACCCCCTTGATGTCGTCCCACGCCGTCCTGACGATCTTCACCCGGCTGTCGTCGTCCTCGATCCACTCCACCGGGACGTCGGAGATGCGGTACCCGCGCTTCTCGGCGAGCACCAGGAGCTCCGTGTCGAAGAACCAGCTCTGGTCCTTCACCTCGGGGACCAGGTCGGCCATCGCGTTGCGGCTGATGGCCTTGAAGCCGCACTGCGCATCGCTGAAGGACGTCCACAGTGTCGCCTTCACGAACAGGTTGTAGCTGCGGGAGATGAACTCGCGCTTGGCCGATCGGGTCGTGCGCGATTCCGGAAGGAGGCGGGAGCCGGTCGACAGGTCGAAGCCGTCGGCGACGATACTGTGCACCATCTTCGGGAGCGCGGCGAGCTCGGTCGACAGGTCGACGTCGGTGTAACACATCACGTCGGCATCGCTCTGGCTCCAGGCCTGGCGCAGCGCCCGCCCGCGCCCACGCTGCGGGAGCTGGAGGAAACGAACGTCCTCGTGTGCGGCCACCAGCTCCCGCGCCACGCGATCGGTGCCATCGGTCGAGCCGTTATCCACGATCACGATGCGCCACCGGCACGGGAGCGACTGCGCCAGGAACTGCCGCAACGTTGCGACGCTTGTCGCCAGAACGTGGGCTTCGTTCAACACCGGGATCATCACATCGACCATGAGCGAGGGATCCCACCCGCCAATGCGCTCTGGACGATAGACCGGCATGCACATGCTCCACGGTTGGACGAGGCGGGGGCGGGTCCCCCGCGGCGATGCCCGAAGCTAATGCAGAGGGCGTGCCGCGACGCCCGGGATAACCCCGCCCCTCACGAGCGCGAGCCGCCAGTCGTCGACCGCCAGGGATTGTCGACCTTCCAGATTCCATACACCATGGCCGCCGTGAACAGCATCACCGGAAGCGCCGACGGACGCCCGCCCAGCCATGGCGCATACTGCGACGCCATCCTCGCGAGCGTGTTGAGCCACGGGAGCTGGAACCCCTCGACGAAGACGCGGATCACGTTCTGGTGCACGCCGTACTGGTTGCGCACCATCGCCATGCTCCACGACACCGTGACGGCGACCAGGATCACGCCGTAGGCCACCCCCCTCGGCAGCCGCAACAGGACGACCGCTGCCGGCAGGAAGAAGAACGGGATGACCGGCATGAGGTAGCGAATCCCGGTGCTCCACTGCAACCGGGTGTAGGCGATCGCGCTGAAGAAGGCGAGGTAGGCGAGCGTGATCGCAAAGCAGACGACCAACTCCCGTTTGGGGAGGAAGCTGGTGCCCCGGCGCACGAGGAATGGGGCGGCGAGCGCCAGGATCAGGAGCGGCGCCGAGACCAGGAGCCCGAAGCTCGGGTGGAAGAGCAGATCGAGGAAGAGCGCGAGGTTGGGACCGGTGACGCCCTGATACCCCTGGTCGCTGTAGATCACAGGGGGCATCCAGTGCTGAGGCGGGAGGATTGGATTCCCGAACGCGTCCCACTGGTACCACCAGAGAATCAGGATCATTGGGAGGGCGCCGGCCGTGTAGAGGAAGCCGGCGCGCATCGCCCCGCCCCAGTCCTTCGTGTCGCGGGCGCGCGAAAGGGCATAGAGCCCGAGAATGCCGAGGGCCAGCACCCCGCTGTAGTCACACAGGAAGCCGAAACCGGCGAAGGCGCCGGCGAGGATGGTGCGCCGATCCTCCGTCATCTTCAGGCGATCGCCGGGATTCCAGAGGAGGAGAAAGGCGATGATCGCCACGATCCCGATCGCGAGGTTCTGGTTGAGGTAGGCGGTGCGGAAGAGGACCGGCGTCCCGAAGGCATAGAGCAGCGAGAGTCCGAGCGCTTGCTTCTCGCCGAGTCCGGCCCCTTCGAGCATGCGATGGACCGCCACCACGCCGAGCGCCGACAGCGGCGCCATGCAGAGCACCATCGTGATGATCCCCACGAGGCCGAACCGGATGTCGAGCCCCAGCGCATACGCCTGCTTGTAGAACTTCACCCGCGCCTGACGCGGGTCGTTGTAGACCGCACTGTCGCTTCCCGCCGCCTTGCGAGATGCAAGACTGCGCTGCACGACGCGGTCGACGAGCGGGCGGAGTGCCACATAGGGAATCGCCGCGAGCATCGAGATCCCCGGGTTGGCACCGTGATGCACGCCACCGTGCGGCGCCCGCGCCGGATTCTTGAAGATGTCGTCATGCAGCCCGTAGTACTTCCCGAGGTCGAAGCTCGCGTCTTCCGCGATGCTCACGACGAGGTAGTGCTCGCGCACGAAGTCCGTAGCGAAGTGCAGGCAGAACAGGACCCAGCACGTCAGGAAGAGGCGGATACGCATGAGGGCGGGTGGGAGGACCGCGATGTCACGGCGAGGAGCCAGCGGAACGGTCATTCACGACGTCCCGCATCATACCGGGACGACGCGGGGGGCATTCGAGCAATCAGGGTGCCGCGCGACCGCTAGCGCGCGCGATGGCCTCTCATCAGGGAGACATACCGCGCATGAGCGGGGTGCGCCCGACGACGTTACCTTTTGCAGCGCTCGCAACCTGTGGTTTCGCCGCTACACTTTATGCGGGATGGTAGTGGAGCGGCGTGGCCGGCGCACCGCAACACGCGGATCGGCTGGGGGAGGGCGAGGCACCGGATCGCCCGCGCCATCCGTTCGGCGGGCACCGGCCTTGCTACTGGGTGGTTGCCCGCGTGAACGAGTCACTCGTGCGCCGGATCGGGCCAGGTTTGGGGGTCGGCCTCGTTTCTGCGCGCGGAGTGCATCGTCATGGGACCACAGATGACCGATATCTCACATATGCCCCACGCCGAAGTACCGCCCGACGTGTCGTTCGTGATGCCCGCCTACAATGAAGAGGCGATCATCACGCAGACGATTCGCCGCCTGGTGTCCGCGTTCGAACGCGCGGGGATTCGGCTCGAGTTGGTCGTCGTGGACAATGGATCGCGCGACCGGACGGGAGAAATCGTGCACGCCTTGGCCCGGGAGATTCCCGCCATCGTCCCCCATCGCGTGGAGCAGAACATCGGCTACGGGAACGGGGTGCTCACCGGCCTCCCGATCTGCACCGCGCCGTGGGTCGGGGTGATTCCCGCCGACGGGCAGGTGGATGCCGAGGATGCCGTGCGACTCTACGAAGATGCGGTCGCGACGGGGATGCCGGTGTTGGCCAAGGCGCGCCGGCGGTTCCGCATGGACGGCGCCTCCCGGAAGCTGGTGTCGATCGCGTACAACGTCTTTTTCCGGATGCTCTTTCCGGGGGTGCAGTCGCTCGACATCAACGGACTTCCCAAGCTCCTTCCGCGCGACGTCGTGACGCGCATGCAGCTCACGTCCCGCCAGTGGCTGCTCGATCCGGAGATCATGATCAAGGCGCACTACATGGGGATCCGCGTGCTGGAGTACAACTGTTTTGCGCGGGCGCGCGGGAATGGGCTCTCGCACGTCCGGGCCACGACCATGTGGGAGTTCTTCGCCGCGCTGCTGCGCTTCCGGTTCTCGGGGACGTTCGCCGAGTGGCAGCGGGAGATCGCCAAGTCGCCGGCGCTTGCCGCGATGCCGGCGTCGGCGCCGAGGGCGTCGTGAGCGCCGCCCCCCTCACGGCGGCGGGCGATCGTCCGACCCCGAAGTGGCAGGCCGTCGAAGGGCGTTCGCGCCCGGTGCATCATGTCCGCGAGGAGTGCCGGGCCTGCGGCGCCCGGACGCTGAAGCGCTTCCTTGCGCTTGGCGACCAGCCGCTGGCCAACGCCTTCCTGCGCGGCCCGGAGGATGTCGCGGGCGAGCCCCGCTTCCCGCTCGACATGTACTGCTGCACGACGTGCTCGCTCGTGCAGCTGGCGGATGTCATCGACCCGGAAGTGCTCTTCGCCGAGTACATCTACGTGACCGGGACGTCGACGACGATCGCCGCGCACAACCGCGGCTACGCGTCGGCGGTGGTGACGGAACTGGCGCTCACCCCCGACGACCTGGTCGTGGAGGTGGCGAGCAACGACGGCTCGCTCCTCCGCTGCTTCCGCAACCTCGGGGTTCGCGTGCTCGGCGTCGAGCCGGCGCGCAACATCGCGACACAGGCCGTGGCCCAGGGGATTCCGACCGAAGTGCGCTTCTTCGACGCAGCGGCCGGCCCCGCGCTGCGCGCCACGCACGGCAAGGCGCGCGCCGTGATCGGGAACAATGTCCTGGCCCACGTCGATGACACTGCCGGATTCTTGCGCGGGTGCGCCGATCTGATCGACGCCGACGGCGCGGTGATCGTCGAGGTGCCGTACGCCCGCGAGATGCTGCAGGGAACGGAGTACGACACGGTCTATCACGAGCACCTGTGCTACTTCTCGGTCACCGCCCTGGCGCGGCTTGCCGAGCGCGTCGGGCTGGGGATCCGGCGGGTCGACGAAGTCCCGGTGCACGGGGGGTCGATTCGCGTCTGGTTCGGCAAGGGGATCGCGCATGCCGAGCAGCCGCGCGCCATGATGCACGAGGAATCGGTGAACGGCGTGAGCACGCTCGCGGCGTGGGAGGCATTCGCCCAGCGGACCGCGGAGAATCGCCGCGCGATCCGTCAGCTGCTGCAGGAGCTGCGCGCCGCCGGGCACACGGTGGCCGGCTACGGCGCGCCGGCCAAGGGGAACACGCTGCTGAACTACTGCCAGGTCGACACCGGGCTCCTGCCCTACACCGTCGACCGCAACCCGCTCAAGGTGGGAACGCTCACGCCGGGGATGCACCTCCCGGTGCTCAGCGTCGACACGCTGCGCGAGCGCCCGGTGGACTACGTGCTGATCCTCGCCTGGAACTTCGCCGACGAGATCATGGAGCAGCTGCAATTCCATCGGGATCGCGGGGGACGGTTCATCGTCCCGATCCCGATGCCCAGGATCGTCTAGCCCATGCGCGTCGTCATCCTGGCAGGCGGACGCGGCACGCGCCTGGCCGAAGAGACCGCAGCACGCCCCAAGCCGATGGTGGAGATCGGCGGTCGCCCGATCCTCTGGCACCTGATGCGCTTCTATGCCACGCACGGCCACAAGGAGTTCGTGGTCGCCTGCGGCTACAAGGGCGAGATGATCAAGCAGTACTTCCGCGACATCGTAGCGCACGAGAGCGACTTCTACGTGAACCTGCGCGACGGCACGATCGAGACGGTGAACGCCTCGCCGCTCGACTGGAAGGTGGGGCTCTTCGACACCGGGCTGAACTCCATGACCGGAGGGCGCCTCAAGCGCCTCGAGCCGCAGCTTCACGACGCCACGTTCATGTGCACCTACGGCGACGGTTTGTCGGACGTGGACATCGGGGCGCTGGTGCGCTTCCACCGGGCGCATGGCAAGCTGGCGACGGTCACCGCGGTGCGCCCGCCGGCCCGCTTCGGCGGGCTCGCGCTCGACGGCGACTGCGTGCAGGCCTTCACCGAGAAGCCGCAAGCCGAGGGCGGGTGGATCAACGGCGGCTTCTTCGTCTTCGAGCCCGGGGTGCTGTCGTACCTGGCCGACGATGCGACCATCCTCGAGCGTGAGCCGCTGGAGCGGCTTGCGGCCGACGGACAACTCATGGCCTTCCGCCATGACGGATTCTTTCAACCCATGGACACGGTGCGCGAGCGCGACCTGCTGGAATCGCTCTGGTCGGGCGGGAACGCACCCTGGAAGAACTGGCCGTGACCTTCTGGCGACATCGCCGAGTCTTCGTGACCGGCGCGACGGGTTTGCTGGGCTCCCACCTGGTGGCCGAGCTGCTGCGGCGTGAGGCCGATGTGGTCTGCCTCGTGCGCGATTGGGTTCCCGACAGCGAAGCGGTGACGGCGGGAACGCTGTCACGCTGCCGCCTGGTGCGCGGGGAACTCGAGGACTACATGACGACGCTGCGCGCGCTCAACGAGTACGAGATCGACACGATCTTCCACCTCGGCGCGCAGACGATCGTCGGGACCGCCTCGCGCTCGCCGCTCTCGACGTTCGAGGCGAACATCAAGGGGACGTGGGTTCTTCTCGAGGCCGCCCGACAACTCGGTTCGCGCATCCAGCGCGTGATCGTGGCCTCGAGCGACAAGGCGTATGGGGCGCACGAGGTCCTCCCCTACACCGAAGAGGCGCCGCTCATCGGGCGCTTCCCGTACGACGTCTCCAAGTCGTGCGCCGACCTCATCACCCTCTCGTACTTTCATTCGTATCGCCTCCCGGTCGCGGTGACTCGCTGCGGCAACCTGTACGGCGGGGGCGACCTGAACTTCAATCGCCTGGTGCCGGGGACGATCCGCTCGGCACTGCTCGGAGAGGCGCCGGTGATCCGCAGCGACGGCTCGTTCGTCCGCGATTACTTCTTCGTGCGCGACGCGGTCGAGGCCTACCTGGCGCTGGCCGAACGCGTGCCGGAGGATGGCTTCGTCGGTGAAGCTTTCAACTTCGGCACCGAGACGCCGCTGGCCGTGACGGAGATGGCGCGCGCGATCCTGGCGTCGATGGGCAAGGGCGACGTCCCCCTGACGATTCTGAACCAGGCGACCAACGAGATCCCGCGGCAGTACCTCGACTGCGCCAAGGCGCGCCGCCGCATGCACTGGGCGCCGCGCTGGACGCTCGAGGAATCGCTGGCCGAGACGGTGCAGTGGTACCGTGACTGGCTCTCGCGCCAGCGCGCTCCGGCGCGCGCGGCCGCATCGCCGGTGGCCTCATGAGCCGGCTCCCGCACGTGGTGGTGCTGGGCGGTGGCCCCGCCGGATGTGGCGCGGCCTACCAGCTGCGCCGCACGCAGAAGGCGACGGTCACGCTGCTGGAGAAGCAGGACGTCGTGGGCGGCAACGCGGCCAGCTTCCAGTGGGGCGGGCAGTGGCTCGACTACGGGAGCCACCGGCTGCACCACACGGTCGCCCCCGACATCCTGGCCGACATCAAGGAGATGCTCGGCGACGACTTCGGCGACTTCGCCCGCCACGGGCGCATCCGGCTGCGAGGGAAGTGGCTCCACTTCCCGATCCAGACGATGGACCTGCTGAAGCGCCTCGACAAGGGGTTTGCGTTAGGCATGGCGCGCGACATGGTCATGACGAAGCTGGCCAAGGGGGACGAGGGCGACAGTTACGCCTCGGTGCTCCTGGCCAACCTGGGGCCGACGATGAGCCGCCACTTCTACTTCCCCTACGGCCGCAAGATGTGGGGGAAGGAGCCGGAGGCGCTCTCGGGGATCCAGGCGCGCAAGCGCGTCTCGGCCGGGAGCTTCGCCAAGCTGATCAAGCGGCTCCTCAAGCCTGTGGGCGGGGGGAACTACTACTACATGCGCGAGGGCTACGGCCAGATCTCGCGCGCCTACGCGCAGCGAGCCGAGTCGTTAGGCGCGGAGCTCGCCCTCCGCTGGGGGGCGACACGCATCACGCGCTCGTCCACACCGGGGTACACCTGGACGGTGACCGCCGAGCGCGACGGCGAGATGCGCAGCATCGACTGCGACCACCTCTGGAGCACGATCCCCATCACCCTGCTCGCCAAGATGATGCAGGTCCCGGCCGACTCGCCGGCGATGCGGGCGGCGACCCAGGTCCATTACCGGGCGATGGTGCTGGTGTACGTGAAGCTCCCCGTCGCGCAGTTCACCACGACCGACGCGCACTACTTCCCCGAGGAGAACGTGCGGGTCACGCGCCTGTCGGAGCCGAAGAATTACTTCCGCTCCACCGAGCCGCGCGACTCGACCGTGCTGTGCGGCGAGTATCCTTGCGCCATCGGCGACGAACTCTGGACGGCGAGCGACGCCGACCTGGCGCGGATCATGGCGCGCGATGTCGCCACGGCGGGGATCCCCTTCCCCGCCGAGCCGACCGACGTGATGATCCGACGCCTTCCGCAGGCGTACCCGATCTACCTCAAGGGATACGAGGTGCCGTTAGGCACCCTCGACGACTGGGCGGCATCGCAGCCCAACGTGCTGGTGTACGGTCGTCAGGGGCTCTTTGCCCACGACAACACACACCACGCGCTCTACATGGCATACTCCGCCGTCGACTGCCTGGACGGAATGCAGTTCAACCAGTCGAAGTGGGCGGGATATCGCGAGATCTTCAAGTCGCATGTCGTCGAGGACTGACGCCGCGTACCGCGGAGCGCGGCGCGCGTGAGCCTCGCTCCCGCTCCCCGCGTCGAGGCGCTGGCCCCCCGCACCGCGGCCGACGCGGTGCCCGGGCGCACCGGCGCGAGCGCGACTCTCGATCGCGACGTCGCGAGTTCGGCCACAGGCTGGCGCCTGGCCGTCGGGGCGGTCATGCTCGTGGCGCTCGTGGCGCGCCTGATCGGGGTGAACGGCGGGCTCTGGATCGACGAGATCTATTCGCTCGTCCGCTCGTTTCGCGTCCCGATGGCCGCCATCCTCACCGAGTACTGGGGCGACAACCATCACCCGCTGTACGCGGTGCTGGCCCACCTGAGCCGCGCCGCCTTCGGTGAGGCGCCATGGACCATCCGCCTCCCAGCCGTCCTTTTCGGCGTGGCGGCGATCCCCGCCCTGTTCGCGCTCGGCGCGCAGGTGGCAAGCCGCCGAGAGGCTCTGCTGGCGTCGTTGCTACTGGCGGTGAGCTACCACCACGTCTGGTTCTCGCAGAACGCGCGTGGCTACAGCGCGATCGCCTGCCTCGCCATCGTCACGATGTGGGCGCTGGTGCGCGGCGTGGACACGGGGCGCACCCGGTACTTCGTGTGGTACGGCGTGGCGGCGGGGCTCGGTGCGTACACGCACCTGACGATGATCCTGGTGGTCGTGGGACACTCCCTCGGGGCGGTGGCCTACATGGCCGCCCCAGGGCGCCCGATCGACCGGCGCGCCCTGCTGCGCGGCGGGCTCGTCGCCTTCGGCCTCGCCGCCGTCGTAACGCTGGCGCTCTACGCGCCGATGCTGCGCGAGGTGATCGACTTCTTCCTCGGTCACAAGTCGGGGCTGCAAGGGGTCTCGACGCCACGGTGGGCCGCCCTCGAGACGATTCGCATCCTCGTGCTCGGCCTCGGCGCCGGGCTGGCCGTCGTGGGCGGAGCGGTCGTCGCCGCGGGGATTGTCGTCGGCGTGAGCGGCATTGCGGCGCTCTGGAACACGCACCGCCTCTTCGTCCTGATGCTGGCGGGGGCGTGCGTCGCGACCGTCGCGGGGGCCGCGGCAGCGCGTGGCACGATGTATCCTCGCTTCTTCTTCTTCGCCATCGGACCGGCGATGCTCGTGGCGGTACGCGGAGCCTACGCGGCCTGCGGCGCTTTGGCATCGCGCCTCGGTCGCCCGGCGCTCGGCCCGCGCGTGGCCATGGGCGGTGTGAGCGCGGTCATCGTGCTGTCCGCGGCCTCGCTCAGCTTCGACTACCGTTACCCGAAGCAGGATTTCGAGGGGGCGATGCGCTTCGTCCTCGCCGAACGACGCAGCGACGACGGCGTCGTTTCCACCGGGCTCCCGACCGACCCGTATCGAATGCTGTACGGTCAGGATTGGCCCGTCCTGTCGACGAGGGCCGAACTCGACTCGGCACGGCGGGCGAATGCCCGGACGTGGGTACTGTGGACCTTTCCGCGCTACCTCGAGAAGTACGCCCCGGAGATCGATCGCGTGCTGCAGTCAGATTGCGAGGACACGCGGGTGTTCCGGGGGACGGTGGGAGGCGGCGACGTACTGGTCTGCTTCCTGCCGAGGGTCGAGGGTACGGTCGCCCCGGGCTCCGCCCAGGTGGCCCCTCCAGTTCCCGCTCAATCGCAATGACCAAGCTCATCATCCAGATTCCCTGCTTCAACGAGGCCGCGACGCTCCCGCCCACGCTGCGGGACCTGCCGCGTGCGATCCCGGGGGTCGACGTGATCGAGTACCTGATCATCGACGACGGGAGCCGCGATGACACGGCGCAGGTGGCGCGCGCCAACGGCGTGCATCACGTCGTCCAGTTCGAGCGCAATCGCGGGTTGGCAGCGGCGTTCCGCGCCGGGCTCGAGGAGTCGCTGCGGCAGGGTGCGGACATCATCGTCAATACGGACGCCGACAACCAATACCAGGCATCCGATATCGCCACCCTCGTGAAGCCGATCGTCGAGCGACGCGCCGAGATGGTGGTGGGCGATCGTGGCGTGGGGGAGCTGCCGAACTTCTCGTACCTCAAGCGACGCCTGCAAGTGTTCGGCAGCTGGGTGATCGGGCGTGCCGCGGGCTTGCGCACCCCCGACGCCACCAGCGGGTTCCGCGCGCTCTCGCGCGAGGCAGCGCTCAAGACGATCGTGCTCAGCGATTATTCGTACACGTTGGAGTCGCTGATCCACGCCGGGTCGCGCAAGGCGGCGGTGGAGTCGGTGCGGATCGGTATCAATCCGCAGACGCGCCCGTCGCGCCTGATGAAGTCGATCCCGCACTACATCCGGAAATCAGGGGTCACCATCCTGCGCGCGTACACCATGTACCGTCCGCTGCGCGTGTTCATGGCCGTCGGCGCGCTCCTGATCGTCGCCGGGTGTGTCCCGGGGGTGCGATTCCTCTGGTTCTACACCCACGGGGAGCGCATCGGGCACGTGCAGTCGCTGATCCTCGCGGCGATCCTGATCATCGTCGGCTTCCAGATCCTCTTCATCGGACTGCTGGCCGACCTGATCGCCAACAATCGCAAGATGCTCGAGGAGACGTTGTACCGCGTGCGCAAGCTCGAGTTCGGGCAGGAGCAGTCGGAGCGATGACGGCACCACGGGAGGCGCCGGCCCGGCGCTCGATGCTGAAGCACCCGTTGGTGCGATGGGGGGGGAGCGCGGCCATGCTGGCGCTCCTCTTTACGGCCCTCCCCTTCGGTGACATCGCGGCGGCGATCCGGAGCGTCCCCCCCGCCGTCTGGCCCGCCGCGCTGCTGGCGTACATGACGTTGCACCTGGTGGGCGTCGTGAAGTGGCGCCTGCTGGTGAATACGGCGGGGGCGGGGCTCTCGTTCCGCACGGCGGCGCGTGCGTACTACATGGGGCTGTTCGGCAACACCTTCCTCCCGTCGATCGTGGGCGGGGACGTGGTGCGGGCCGGGGTGGCGTTACGGGCCTCGCGCTCGAAGAGCGGGCTGGTCCTCGGGTCGCTCATCGACCGCCTCCTCGACATCCTCGGACTGGCGGCGGTCGCCGGGATCGGCGCCCTCCTCTCGCCCCGCGCGCTCGACGGTCAGAGCCGCCGGATCTTCCTCACGTTAGGCGCCTTGCTCACCGTCGCGGCGATCGGGGGGCTCGTCGTCCTCGCCGTGGTCCCGGTGCGTCGCTTCCCGTGGAAGGTGCGACGCACGCTCGTGCAGGTCCGGCGCGCGGTGCGGGCGACCATCCAGCGCCCGCAGGCGCTGGTGCAGGCCTTCCTGCTGGGGATGCTGCTGCAGACGCTCCTGACGGTCCTCAACTGGTGGCTCGGACGGGTGATCGGGATCGAGATCCCGCTCTATGTCTGGCTCTTCGTGTGGCCGCTGGCCAAGATCGCCGGCCTGCTCCCGCTCACGCAGAACGGGATCGGGGTGCGTGAGGCAGCGCAGGCGGTGCTCTTCGCCCCCTTCGGCGTTTCGGCGGCCAAGGCCGTGGCCACCGGGCTCGTCTTCGAGGTGGTGATCATCAGCGGCGGACTCTTGGGCGGGGCGCTGGCGTTCCTGCTCAGCGGCAGCGTGCAGGAACGCGCCGCCCTGCGGGCGAGCGCGGCACCGCCACAACCGACGCACTCCGCGTGAACCGCACCGCCCCGATGGCGCCCCCCTTGCCGCGCGTCGCCGTGACCGACGAGGCGAACGAACACGAGCCGTGGTGGTGGCTCCTGCTCTTCGCCGTTGGGCTCCTGGTGCTGCGCTTCTCGGTCGCCACGTGGGGACGTTTCACCGAAGGCGACGACATCTCGATCGCCGCGGGAGTCGCTGCACTGGAGCGCGGCGCGTTGGGCGATGCCTACCGCTACGGCGTGCAGGTCGGCTACTACCACCTCGTCGCATTCCTGAACAAGGTGTCTGGCGGAGACCTCCTCGCCATTCCCGACGTGATGGTGGCGATCTCGGTGGTGGCGGGCGTCGTGATTCCGGTGGCGGGGGTGCGCGCGTTCCGCGACGAGTTGACGCGGGGCGAGCGCTGGATGGCCGGCGCCCTGCTGGCCGCCAACCCGATCATCTGGCAGGCGAGCCGCTACGGCAACACGGCGAGCGCCTCGGTCGCACTGACGATGGTGGCGGCGACGATCCTGTCCAACCGCCCGTCGTGGCGCGGGGAGGCGCTCGCCATGGCCTGCTTCGCCGGCGCGATGCTGATGCGCGCCGACGCCGTGCTGGCGACGGGGGTGATGTTCGCGCTGCTCTGGCGCACCCATCGCTCGTTCGTGCGGGCTGCCCTGCCGCTGGTGTTGTGTGGTGGGGTCGTGGCGGCGATTTTCGGGTCGCTCCTGCTGTTCGACCCGCGGATGGGCGACGTGCTGAAGTCGGTGGAGCAGCACAGCGAGCGGCCCATCACGACGCGGTTCGTCGAGTTCCTCGTGTTCGGCATGTCGCCGGTCCCGCTGCTGATGGCCGCCGCCGGCGCGCGCGACCTGCAACGAGGCCGCCCGTTGCTGCTGGCGGTGCTGGGCG
>DAIESF010000139.1 GCA_027346425.1 Gemmatimonadota bacterium
GCCGCGCCGCTCGCCCGCGCCGATCGGGAGCAATGGCGGGATCGAAATCGGGAGCCGCGCCGTGACTGGTCGTGTCCCGACGATCGCGCGCGCCGCAGCCCGTTGCGACGACGGCGTCCCCCCCCAAGCGATCGCATATGACCCAACCGACGGCGTCTGGAGCAGTAGGTATGGCGTCCCGAACGAGACGAGAACGACCTTTGCCCCGCGGGCGTGCAGCGACGCCACGAAGTCGACGAATGCCCGCGGGGCATTGGCGGTCGCCGACTCCGACGTGATGTTCACGTACGATCCCACCACGACGACGTCCGCGTTTGTTGCATCCTCGAGCAACGCGGTGTAGCTGGGCTCACCCTCGTCGGCGTTCACGAAGGCGGTGCGCAACGATCCCACA
The DNA here is from genome assembly GCA_027346425.1 of Gemmatimonadota bacterium. Lineage (GTDB taxonomy): Bacteria > Gemmatimonadota > Gemmatimonadetes > Gemmatimonadales > Gemmatimonadaceae > SCN-70-22. Next base: position 395 of record DAIESF010000139.1, read on the forward strand.
CTCCCACGCAGCTCGGCGTTGAATGCCGTCCCCGCCCCGAGGTCGGCGCGCCGCGCGTAGGTTACCGACAGCACTCGCGGGCGTCGCCCCTCGCGCGCGATCGGGATGAGCGCGAGGGAATCCTTGGCCAGGACGAAGGCGCGCTCCGCGATGAGGTTCGCCACCCCCACGTTCTCCTCGGTCCCCACCATCCGTCGCACTCCCTCTACGTCAACCAGCCGCTGGCGCGGCAGGTCGAACCGGTGCTTGAGGGCGAGCACGCGGCGCACCGAGCGGTCGATGCGCTCCTCGTCATACCGCCCCTTCGACACACCGGCAACGACCGCGTCGATGGTCCCCGCGATGTCGCTCGGCATCAGCAGCACATCGTTGCCAGCTGCAATGGCGCGTTGGGCTGCCTCGGCGGCCCCGAACCGCTGCACCACGCCGGCCATGTCCATCGCATCGGACACCAGCAGTCCGTCAAAGCGCAGCTCGTCACGCAACAGCGACGTCATCACCTTGGATGAAAGCGTCGCCGGCACTTCCGTGGAGTCGAGCGCGGGGAGGAAGCCGTGGAACGTCATGATCGCGCCCACTCCGGCGCCGATCGCCGCCTTGAACGGGACCAGCTCGACCGAGTCGAGCCGCGCGCGCGATGCCGTGACCGATGCGAGGGCGAGGTGCGAGTTGGTCTCGGTATCACCATGCCCAGGGAAGTGCTTCCCGGTGGCCAGCATGCCATGTTCCTGGATGCCTCGTACCATCGACGCCCCCAAGCGTCCCGCCAGTACCGGATCCTCGCTGAAGGAGCGCGCCCCGATGACCGGGTTGGCGGGGTTGTTGTTCACGTCGAGCACCGGACCGAAGGCCACGTGGATGCCCAACGCCCGAGATTCCTCGGCCGTGATGCGCCCCATCGCGTAGGCCAGTGCCGTGTCGCCCACGGCCCCGAGCGCCATCTGCAGCGGGAAGTGCGTCGCCCCACCGAGGTCGATGGCATTCGGTGTGTAGTACACCCCCCGGAAACGGAACCCTGCCCCCGTTTCGAGGTCCGCACTCACGAGGAGGGGGAGCGCGCTCAGGCGCTGCAAGGCGTTCAGCTTGATGGCGACATCAGTTGGGGTCCCCACCGACACGATGAACCCGCCCACGTGCTGCTCGGTGACCAAGCGCGCAATGCGCGTCCACTCGGCGCTCTGTTCGGGAACGAAGTCGCCGAGGATCCAAGGCCACACGAGCTGCGCGACCTTGTCACGCAGCGGAAGCGTCAGCAGCACCGAGTCGGCCCACGCCAGGTCCGCGCGCTCGCGTGGCATACCTTGCGGAGGCGAGAGTTCGGCGAGCCCGGGACGCCCCGCCGGGGGCGTCGCGGCGTCGCGTGTCGGCGTCGCCCCATCAGACGGGCGCGAGGCAGACGGAACGGGGGCCGGAGTCGGCGCCGGCGTCTTGGTCGATGCGCCGCCACACGCCGCAAACGCCAGTGAGCCAACGATGGAAAGCCAACGCTGACAGCGGGCGCCGATCACCACGCGATCGTGCCCTTCTTCGTCGTGTCGACGTCCTCGCCGGCGCCCGCCTTGAACAGGAACGCCTGCATGTTCCGCGTCAGGAAGCTGCGCGCCTGCGGGTCCATCACGTTGAGCCCGTAATGGTTGATGAGCATCGTCTGCTGCTTGAGCCAGTCGCCCCAGCATTGCTGGCACACCTCGGCTACGATGCGCGCGCCGATGGCGCCGGGAAATGGCGGGCGCTCGAAGCCGGCGCGAGTCTGGCCGCAGCGGGAACAGGTGATGTCGGGCATTGAGACCTCGAGGGGAAATACAGGCCACCCGCCACGGCACGCACGAGCCTCCGCTGCATGCGCGCGGGACACGGGACGTCCCGTTGCCGTCTGGTGGGACCGGGGAATGTAAGGAAGGGCGGGACCCGGGCCAACCAATCACGGCATGGAAGCCCCACGGTGGGTGGCGCAGGCGTTACCCCCTTCGCATGCGCCCGCTGCCGGTCGTGACGCCGTCCATCGCTCAAGTCCTGATGCCCGGCGAGCCGAGACTCTCGGGCATGGATCGCTTCTCATCGTGGCAGGGCCGCTCCCGGCGCCCGGCGCGCGTCCCCCCACGGCGGGCGCTCCCTCGGCGCGCCCGCACCAGGATCGCCGCGCGGGAAGACTTCCGGCGCTGGTGGTGCATCGCGTTAGGCTCGCTGGCCGCCGCGCTCCTTATCCCCCGGCCATCATCGGGGCAGGGACTGCGCTCGCAGTCGGCCTCCGTCTCCCTCGTCGTGACGGCGCCGCCGCGCCTTCGCGCCGGCGCGACGGCGCTGCGGCGCAGCGCCTCGGTCGCCGATGTCTCTGTCCCGATCCCGGTGGCGCCATGGCCCGTGGCCCGGGTCGACGTGCGGCTCGAGGACGGCGCCGAGGGAGACGGCGTGCTCGCCGTACGCGCGGTGACCGGCATGCTCGTCGCCGTCACCAGAGCCTGGATCGCGGTCGATGGTGGTCGCCCGGTCCCCTTCCGGGTCATCGTGCCGGGCGGCGGCGAGGGTGCCTCAGCGACATGGCGTGTGCGCTTCCGCCTGGCGCCCGCCGACACGTCCCGCCTTCCGCTCGAGGTCGCCGGGACGGTGCTCGTCCCCGGTATTCGTTAGGCAGGTCCGATCGACGGCTTCTGCGCCGGCGCCTGACCAGTGACGCGCCTCACGACGATCGTGACGGGCTTCGTCCGGCCATCGCGGTCCGGTGTTGCCTCGCTCGGCGCGTGCACGACTTCGAAGATCCCGGCCGAGAGGAAGTCATCGAGGAGCACGCGAATCGCGACTGGGCGCCGCGTGGAGCGACGAAGGAAGAAGCTTCCGCGCGAATCCGTGTAGACCACCTCACCGCCCACCTCGAGCGCTGCCCCTTCCACCGGGGCCCCGCTCTCGTCCTCCACGCGCCCGGTGACGAGGTAGCGATCCACCCGCCCGCCCCCGCCCGACACCGGCGCCCCCGTCACGCTGTTGAAGCCGCGGTAGAAGAACGTGCTCCCCTGGGCGGAATAATGCACCTTGCCGTCAGGGGTCACGAAGCTGCCTAACGTGAACGCATAGCTCCCGAGTTGCACCCGCGCATTGAGCCC
>DAIESF010000158.1 GCA_027346425.1 Gemmatimonadota bacterium
CCCGGCACGCGTGCCGCATGCGGCGCACGCTTCGCCTCCCGGGGGAGCGAAGGACGACCCGGCGCCGACGATCCGCACCGTGTTGCGCAAGCCGCGGTTTGGCTTCCTCGTCGCCGGGCAGACGATTTCCCAGCTTGGCGACAAGCTACACCACATGGCGCTCATCGCGCTCGTGGGCGCCGGGGCCACCGCCAACAGCGGCGGCCTCGAACTCGCCAAGCTCTCCGTGGTCTTCACCGCCCCGGTCATCCTCTTCGGCCCCCTGGCCGGGGCGCTGGTCGATCGGTGGAGCAAGCGGACGACGATGATCGTCTGTGACGCACTGCGCGCGATCCTGGTGATGCTCATTCCTTGGCTTTTTACTGCAACCGGGCACCTCTGGCCGGTGTATGTTGTCGCATTCGTCGTCTTCCTGCTTGGCGTCTTCTTCAACGCGGCCAAGATGGCACTCATCCCCGAGTTGGTCCCGCGCGACCAGCTCCTCCCGGCCAATGCGGCGCTCACCTTCGTGGGGCGATTCGCGACGGTGCTCGGGATCGTGGGGGGAGGGGTGATCATCGGGATGGCGTTCTGGCGCCGCTTCGGGTGGAGCGACTACGCGGCCGGCTTCTACCTCGACGGCGGATCGTACCTCGTCTCGGTCCTCACCCTGCTGGCGATCGTGGTCGCCGGGCGCGGGGTCCCAACCCCCGTCTCGCCGGCGGCTCCCCCGCCCGACCTGCGCGTGAAACGGGGGCTCCGCACCATCGTAGGAGACGTGAAGCGCACGCTGGGTGTGGTCTGGCACGACCGGTCGATGCGATTCGTCTTCTCGTCGCTGGTGTCGCTCTCCCTCTTCGCCAGCACGGTCTACGTGGCGATGACGTACTCGGTCCAGACAGTGATGGGGCGCGGGACCAAGGGGGTCGGCTACCTTGGGGGGATTCTGGGGGCGGGGATGATCGTCGGCTCGTTCCTCGTCGGGACCGTGGGGAGTCGCTGGGACAAGCGGCAAACGATCATGGTGGGGAGCGCGATCATCGGCTTCCTGATGATCGTGGGCGGGGTTTTCTTCTCCTTCGGGATGTTCGCGCCAGTGGCGTTCATTGGCGGGGCGCTGCTGGCGCCGGTGATGGTGTCACAAGACACGCTACTGCACGAGGGTGCCCCGCCAGCTGCACGGGCGCTCATCTTCTCCACCAAGGACCTCATCCTGGGAGGGGCCTTCATGCTGTCGGCACTCACGGTCGGGGGGACGATCTACCTGCTCGGCCGCCTCGGCGTCGACCAGCCGTATCGCCTGACGCTTTCCGCGGTTGGGTTGGCGATCCTCGTCGCCGGCGTCGCCGGGCAGCTCACACTGGTCGCCGAACAGCGACGGGCTCGTAGCGGCTGAGGCCGCCGACGCCCCGCTCGCCAATGCGCCGCCTCCCCCTATCTTCTGACCGCATGCGGATCATCCAGGTCTCACCCTACAGCTGGGATGCCCCCGGGGGCGTGCAGATCCACATCCGCCAGCTCACCCGGCACCTCGAGGAACGCGGGCACGAGGTGCTGGTGCTGGCCCCTGGGGACGTCCCTGGGCGCCACGGCAACGCGTTGATCGTGGGCGAGACTTTCACCACGTGGGCCAATGGCTCGGTGGCCAAGATCTCGATCTCGCCGCGCACCCTGCGGGCGCTCGCGCGCGCCATGCGCGACTTTGCCCCCGACGTGGTCCACGTGCACGAACCCTTCGCCCCGGCCATCGGCCTCAAGGCGGTCATGTCGTCGCCGGCGCCGGTGGTGGGGACGTTCCACTCGTACTACGCCCGCGAGACGATGGAGGGGCGGGTCTACACCGCGATTGCCCCCCTCCTGCGCCCCGTCTGGCGGCGCGTGAACAAGCGCATTGCCGTGAGCCAGGCGGCGCGCCACTCGGCCAAGGGGCGATTGGGGAAGGGCGACGTCACCATCCTGCCTAACGGGGTCGAGGTCGACCGGTTCGCCAACGCCGTTCCCGCCCACGACGTTCCGCCCGGGCGTAAGCTCCTCTTCGTCGGGCGCCTGGAGCCCCGCAAGGGGCTCCCCTTCGCCATGCGCGCCTTCGCCCGCCTCGCCGACCGCTACCCCGACCTGAGCCTCATTGTCGTGGGCGACGGCCCGGAGCGGAACGCGATCGACGAACTCCCGCCGGCGCTGCGTGCGCGCGTGCACATGAAGGGAAAGGTGCACTACGAGGCGCTCCCGACGTACCATCGCGCCTCCGACATCTTCATCTCCCCCGCCACCGGCGCCGAATCGTTCGGCATCGTCCTCGTGGAAGCGATGGCCGCCGGGCTCCCGGTCGTCGCCAGCAACATCCCGGGCTATCGAGAGGTCGCACGCGATGGGCGAGAGTCGCTTCTCGTGAAGCCGTCGGACGCCGACGCCCTTGCCGAGGGGATCGCGCATCTCCTCGACCACCCCGACGAGGCGGCCCGGCTTGGCGCCAGCGGGGCGCTGCGATCGCTGGACTATGCCTGGGAGCAGATCATCGACCAGCTCGAGGCAGTCTACGAATCGCTGGCGGGAGTGCCGCGGCGCGAGGTGGTGGAAGCGGTGGTCTAGGAGACCAGAAGACGAGAAGACGAGAAGACGAGAAGACGGGACTTCTACTCGACCATCTCGTGCAACATCCCTCGCAGCCGGCGCGTCATCACGTCCCAGGTCCACTGATCGTGCACCCACTCGGCGCCCAGCGCTCCCATCCTCGCGGCGCGGGTCGGATCGTTGAGCAGCCCGGCGATGGCGTCGGCGATGGCGTCGGGCGATTCGGGGTCGACAACGAGGCCGGTTTCGCCGTCGCGCACCGACTCGGGGGCGCCGCCCGAGTTGCCGACGATGACCGGACGCCCCACCGCCTGCCCCTGCAGGAAGACCGCGCCTAACGCCTCGATATCGAGCCCCATGCGGCGCGAGCGGCATGGCATGGCGAAGACGTTCCCGGCGCGGAAGTAGGCGGGGAGTTCCGCATAGGGGACCGCACCGGTGAAGGTCACCACGCGCGCCACGCCGGTCGCGCGGGCGAGGGCACGAAGCGTGGCGTCGTAGGGGCCGCTCCCCACGATGAGCAGACGCACCCCAGGGACTGCGCGCGCCAGGCGCGGGAGGGCGCGGATCAGCATGTCCTGCCCCTTGCGGGCCACCAGGCGCGACACGCAACACACCACGGGGGCGTCGCCCAGCGCGTGCCGCGCGCGCACCGCGGCGTCGTCGACGCCGGGGTGAAAGGCGCCGGTGTCGATCCCCGACGGGAGGAGGCGCATGCGCCCGCGCCATCCGAACGCCCCCTCCAGTCGCCGTCGCGCCCAGTCGCTCACCGCCGTCAGCAGCGACGCCCGGTGCCCGACGTGCCGCAGCACGCCGGGGAGGAGCGCCCCCGTCAGCTCCAACCCGTGGGCGAAGCCGCCGTAGGGGATGTCCAGTTTGCGACTGACGGCAGGCCCCATGTGCCCGAGCGGCCACACCGCGCCGAAGAGCACCATGTCGGGGCGCCGCGCGCGCAGCACGGCGTGCAGCTGGCGGCGCATGCCGGGGGTCGGGAGCATCATCTCGGTGGAGAGCCGGATCACCTCCTGCGGGAAGGTGCGGTCGTGCTCCGCCGCCCCGCGGTAGGTCGACGAGAAGACCGTCACCTCCCCCGGCGGCAAGCGACGCACCAGCTGCGCCACGTAGTCGTTGATCCCCCCGATGCGCGGCGGGAAGTCGTTGGTGACGACGAAAACTCTCACGCGGCGGTCAGGACGCGAGGCTCGCGTTCAGGTACTCCGCCTCGCCCGTCACCTCGCGCACCACCGCCGGCGCCAGCCACGACGGCAGTTCGGGAATCACCTCGGCCGAGGGGAGCTCGACCTCCGCCAGCACCAGGTCGCGGTCGGTGAATTCGTCCACCTCCCAGTGCAGTTCGCCCTCGACCACCACGTGCCGTCGCTTGCTCACGCGCCGGCCGGCCGTCAGCGGCCACAGCGCCTCGAAGATGTCGCGCGTGCATTCCTCCTCGATCTCGGTGCGCGATACCCCGCGCCCGAGCTTGATCGTGCGGTAGTAGCGCTCACCGTCCGCGTCGCCGACGCGCCGCACGCGCTCCACAAGCCGGCTGCCGGGAAGGTACCCCTGCACCATCTCCTGCACCCGCGCGCCGGGGAGCCCTTCGGGGAGCGACTCCAGCAGGTACTTCCGCTCGACTTCCACGTTGCGGCCCGCGCGCGCATCGAGCGCGTCGGCGATGGCCTCAACCTCCGCGTACAGCGGCGCGATCGCGTCGCCGGTGAAGTCGCGGTGCACGATCTCGAACGTCTCGCGCGCGCGCGCCTGCACGTGGCCGATGATCGCCATCACCCCGGGGCGCGGACTCCGCTTGCGCGACCCTGCCGCTGGCGCCCCCCCCTCGGAAGTCGCTGGTGCCAGCAGCGCCCTGGCCTCCTCGCGGGCGGCGCGCTCCACGGCGTCGGCCATCACCTGCTGCCACGCATGCGCATCGTGGAAGTCGCCTAACGCATCCTGCATCGCCTTGAGGCGCTCCAGCACGGCCTTCCCCTCGGCAACGTGCGGGACGATGGGTTCGACGAGGTAGCGCAGCCGCTTCCCGGCGATACGGGCGCGGTGCGCGGCGTCGACGTCGTGGGCGGCGCGTACCGAGTCGATCCGGCAGCGAAGCGCCGCCAGCTGCGAACGCAGCCGCACCGCCATCGCCCCGGCAAAGCTCGCCACCTGCGCCCCGTCGTGCACATGCATGCGCAGCCGGTACACGGGGAGTCGCTCCTCCAGCAGCTCGCGCGCCCGCTCGAAGTCGCGGGTCACCTCCGCCAGCACCTCGGCGTCAGCCGCCACCTTCTGCTCCGCCAGGCGGTGGAGGAGCCATATCGCCCCCACCCGCTGGCGCGACGTGAGCTTGGTTCGTTCTCCCTCGAGCCAATGGGCGAGGACCTCGGCGTCGCGGCTGTGGTTGGTGGAGCGCGCCAGCCGGCGCAACCACTTCTGCGCGCGTGCCGGCGCCGAGCGACCGAGCACGTCGCCCTGGATGCGCAGCCAGCTGCGCAGGCGCCGGATCGCGACGCGGAAGTCATGGAGCGCCTCGCGATCGTCGGGTTGTGACAGGCGCTCGCGCTGCGCGGCAGCGTCGGCGAGCAGCGCCAACCCTACGACGCGCACCGCGCGCCCCTCGTCCTCGTCGAGCAGATCGTCGGGAAAGGAGGCCACCGACGCTACCCTGCGAGGTCGCGCAGCTGTGCCGGGGTCACGAGCCAGTGCAGCTTCGCCTTCCCTGCCGCCGGCTTGCGGTCAAACTCGAGCAGCGCCACCCCGCCCTTCTTGAACACGACGCTCGCCTCCTCGCTCCCCGACAGGCACCAGGTCACCAGGACCGAGACGTGCGGGTCGTGACCGACCACCGCCACCGTTGCATCTGGCGACTGCTTCCCCAGCCAGGTGAGGAGCTCGCGCGGGTGGCGCTCGGGGCGCAGCGCCTCCAGCGTCTCCACCTCGGGAACGCGGTACTCGTCGGCCAGGATGCGCGCCGTCTGCTGGGCGCGCACCAGGGGGCTGGCCGCCAGCACCTCGATGTGCGAGGCCGTCCGGCGCAACCCTTCGGCGTTGCGACGCATCCGTCGCTTCCCGAACGGCGTCAGCGGACGGTCGTCGTCGTGGCCGCCAGCGGCGGCGTGCGGCTCACGTTCTTCGGCGATGGCGTGTCTTATGACGAGGAGCTGCATGGTCGGGTCCCCCCGGGGTCGGGTGTCGCAGGCGCCGGAGAATCTACCACGCCCGTGTAACGTCCGGCGCGGTCGTGGCGGCGCTCACCCTGCGAGCGCCACCGCGCCGTTCATGGCTTGGGCGGAGCGGGCGGCTTGCGCGTCACGATCACGAAGTCGCCACGCGCCGCGTGCTCGGCCGGGGAGGCCGTCGCCGGATCGTCGACCGGGATCGCCGTCAGCACCACGGTTCGCGCCCCCGGGTCGCGACGCCGGACTCGCGCCGCCGTGCCGAGCCCGAAGTCGCTGTGAAAGGCGCCGTCGACGTGGAAGACGATCGCCCCCGGCGCCTTGGCGCGCGCGGCCACGATCGACTCCGCCATCGCCTCATCCTTCACGCATTGCGCCTCGTAGAAGCGATCGGTCATCGCCCGCATCGCCGCCGAGTCGGCGGCGGTCGGAGGTCCGCCCCCGGCGCTGTGCCCCTTCATCGACTCGGCGAACCGATCGTAGTACGCGTCGCGCGGGCAGCTGTTCTCTCGGGCGGCGAAGGCGCGCTCGGTGGCGGCCAGCGTGTCGAGGACGGCCAACCCCTTGCGGCTGACGGCACTGGCGATGCGCCGCGGGACGTTCGACGCCACCACCGGCCACCCGCGTGCGTGGGCCAGCTCCACCATCGCCCGGTAGTCGGTCGTGTAGCGCTCCCACGGGCGCGAACGGGCGAGGAAGTCCCCCTCGCTGATCTGCCCCGCGAGGTAGTCGTCGAGCACCCCCTGCACGTCACGCTCGAACATCTCCAGCGACAGGACGACCGGACGCGACCCATTTCCGAGGGCGGCGAGGACGGCCAGCTCGGCCCGATGGGTCGCCGGGTCGTCGTGCTGCTCGCCGAGGAAGACGACGTCGGCGCGCGACGCCGCGCGCATCATCGCCTCGAACGAGACGTTGCGCTTGTCGGCCGACGCATAGAAGCGGCTCTCGGGCGCCCGCACGGGAGCCACGTTAGGCGCCGAGGGGCGGGCGCAGGCGCCAGTCGCAACGGCGACGGCGAGGAGGGCGGCGCGAGGCGCGCGTCGGAGCATGAGAAGGAAACGGGAATGAGTGGAAGCGAGCCCCTGCGTGGAGCTCGGAGCGAGTCTCGCGCGCAAACGCGACGAGGTCAATCGGGTCAATGCCCACCGGCAAGTAGCGCGGTGACGAGGACGCCGGCCAGCACGAGGGCATAGTTCTGGACCCGCCGATCCCCAGCCGCCTTGCCTCGGCTCGCTTGCAGGATCGCCGCCGAAAGATACAGGAAGTTGCCGGCCGCAAACGGGACCAGGAGTACGCCGAACCGCTCGGCGTCGGCGCCGATGAGAAGGGCGGTGACCGCACCGAGGAGCGCGAGCACCCCCGTCGCCGCGTTGACGAGGATCGCCCGGCGCGGCGTCATCCCCCCTTCCACGCAGAGGGCGAACGTCCCCAGTTCGCGCGGCAATTCGTGCAGGGCGATGGCAGCGCCCGCGAAGATCCCTAACGAAGGATTCGTAAGGAAGGCGGTGGCCACGAGCGCGCCGTCGATCGTGTTGTGGAGCGCGTCGCTGGCAATGCCCAGGGGCATGAGGTGGCTGGGGTGCCCATGCGCCTCGTGTCCCGCCCCGGCATGCGGGCGCTCGAGCGCGTGGATCACGCGTTCCATCAGCGCGAGCGAGAGCACGCCCAGCGCCACCAGCAGGGCCACGCGCCCTGGCGACGCGTCGTCGAGTGCCTCGGGGATCAGGTGAAAGACGGCCGCCCCCAAGAGCGCCCCCGCGGCGATGAAGATGAGGCGCGGCACCCACGTCGCGGTCGTCGCCGGGCGGCTGGCGAGCCACCACGTGGCGAAGAGAGGGATCGCGCTCGCCACGCCCACGGCGAGCAGGCTGGTGGCCCAGATCGTCGCGGCGTCGCTCATGCGATGCACTCCGTGCAACGCCCGTACAGGACGACCTCGTGTCCGTCGACCGAGAACCCCGCTGGTGCAAGGGCGGCGAGGTCGCCCGGGCACCCCTCCACCTCGAAGACGCGCCCGCAACCACGGCAGTGGAAGTGGTGATGGTGGTGCGGGTGGGCCAGTTCGTAGCGCGGCGTCTCGCCGGGGAGTTCGACGGGGACCACCTGTCCCGTCTCGATGAGCGATTTGAGCGCGCGATACACCGTGGCCAGCCCGATCCCCGGGACGACGCGCGCGGCGTCGCCGTGAATCTCCTGAGCGCGCATGGGGGTGCGGGTCGCCTCGAGGGCGCGCCGCACTGCCATTCGTTGCCGGGTGTTCCGTTCACTCGCCATCACGCGTAATGATAATGCATTCTCACGTAAGAAGGCGAGGGGGAGCGAATTCTCGTGGCCAGCGGGACTCGACAGGAGGGCGATGCACCGTACCGTAGTAGGGGTGAACCCTTCGGACCGTCGCCACCCCGGGCGAGCGCCTCGCGCCCGCCGGGCCTGGCCGGGAGCCGCCACCCTTGCTCCGTGGCTGTTCCTGGCGGCGGCCGCCTGCGAACGGGCGCCGGAAATCGAGCCCCCCCCTCCCGACACGGTGGGTGACATTGCCGAGGCCGTGCAGCCGCTTCCCGCCTCGGTCGTGGAGTCGGAGGTGCGCTATGAACTCGCCCCAGCGTTGGTGGCCCTCGAGCGTGCGGTCCCGCGGACTTTTGGCGACATCAACACGCGCCTCTCGGTGGCCGGCAATCGCCGGGTGCACATCGCCTTCGCGGCGCGGCGATCGCCCTTCACGATCTCGGTCGACTCGCAGCGGGTGACCATCGCGAGCGTGGTGGAGTATGAGGGGCGCGGGTGGTACAAGCCCGTGATCGGGCCGGAGGTGAGCGCCGCGTGCGGAACGGGGAATGTCGAGAAGCCCCGCGCGCGAGTGCGGCTGGAGAGCACCATCCACCTGCAGCAGTCGTGGTCGCTGGCCGCGCGCACGCGGGTGACACGGGTTGCGCCCTACAGCACGGAGACGCGGGACAAGTGCGCGGTCACAATCTTCCGAATCGACGTCACCGACCGGGTGATGAAGGCCACGCGTGAGGTGCTCGAGAAGCAGGTGCGCACGCTGGATCGCGCGCTGGCCGAGGTGAACACGAAGGCGCGCTTCGAGCGGTGGTGGCGGGACATCTCGCGCCCGATCCGGCTGACCGACTCCGTCTACCTCACCGTCAACCCGCGCAACGTGCAGTTGGGGAAGGTGACGGTGGACAGCGGCTTCGCCGTCGCGCATGTGCGGCTGGAGGCGTTGCCGCGCATCGACACTGGGCATCGCCCGAACGACTTCGTTCTCTTCACCCCGCTCCCCCCGCTCCGGTCCGGTCCGCTCGAAGGGAAGGGGCTGCGCGTGTCGCTGGAGGCGATGTTCGGCTACGACGTGGCCACCGCCATGGTTCGCAAGGCGCTGGCGGGGCGCACCTTCGAGCGCGGGGGGCGTTCCATTCGCATCCGCGACGTCTCGCTCACGGGGATCGGGGGAGGGCGTGTGGCGTTAGGCGTGCGCTTCGACGGCGACGCGCGCGGTGTCGTGTACCTCACGGGGACACCGCGCTACGACAACGCCGCCGACCAGCTGGTGATCCCCGACCTCGACTACGACCTGTACACCGCCTCGCTCCTGGTGAAGGGGCTCGCCTTCCTTGGCGACGAGCGGTTGCGCGACCTGCTGCGCCAGAACACGCGTTTCCCGCTGCAGGGGCAGCTCGACCGGCTGCGCGCGCTGGCGGTCAAGGGGATGAACCGCAACCTGGCGGAGGGCGTCTTGCTCATCGCCTCGCTCGACGAGGTGCGGAACGTGGGGGTGCGCGCGACGCGCACCGCGCTCGTCGCGCGCGCCGACGCCGGGGGAACGTTGCAGCTGCAGATCGCGCGGCCCGTGTCCGCCACGCGCCCCCGGCCTTCGCGACGGGCAGCGCCACGGGTGCGGTAGCGCGGTCGCGCGACCGGTCTCCGAGGACCGTTCGCCGGCCTTCGCGGCATCCATTGCGGCTGCCTTCGCGGCCGTCTTTGCACCCGCCTTGCGGCCTCCCCGATTCGGGTGCATTACGGGACGACCCGGCGCTCCGGTCCTCCGCACTCGGCGACCATGTGATGCGTCCGAGCGCGTTGTCCCTCGAATACCCCCACTCGCAGGGAGGAAGCATGTCGTTCCGTCGTCCCTCTCGTTCCAGATTTCCAGTACACGTCGTCCTGGCGATTGCGCTGGCCTCGCCGCTGGCTGGGGCGCGCGCGCAGGAGCGCGGCACCCTCACCGGCAAGGTGACCGAAGCCTCGAGCGGATCGCCGCTGTCCGGCGCGTCCATCTCGGTGGCCGGCACGCAACTCGGCTCCATCGCGCGTGCCGATGGATCGTACCGTGTGCAGCTCCCGCCTGGCCGATATGAAGTGCGGGCGCGCCTGCTCGGGTACGAAGTCGGGCGAGATTCGGTGACGATCGTCGCCGGGCAGAGCGTGACGAAGGACTTCTCCCTCGCCAAGGCGGTGACCAACCTGGAGCAGGTGGTGGTGACCGGGACGCGCCGGCAGGATCGCACCGTGACCGAAGCACCGACGCCGATTGACGTCCTGTCGGCGAAGGACATCAAGTCGAGCGGGCGCACCGAGACGGCACAGATCATCCAGATGCTCGCCCCGTCGTTCAACTTCCCGCGCGCCTCCATCTCCGACGGGACGGATCACGTGCGACCGGCGACGCTGCGCGGTCTCGGCCCCGACCAGCTGCTCGTCCTGGTCAACGGCAAGCGCCGCCACACCAGCGCCCTGGTGAACGTGAACGCCATTGGGCGCGGTTCGGCCGGGGTTGACCTCAACGCCATTCCGGCCAGCGCCATCGATCACATCGAAGTGTTGCGCGACGGCGCCGCCGCCCAGTACGGCTCCGACGCCATCGCCGGCGTCATCAACATCATCCTCAAGAGCGACGTCCCCACCGACCTCTCGACCACCGTCGGGCAGACGAGCGAAGGCGACGGGACGGTGACGCAGTTCGCCGGGAGCCACTCGCTCCACTTCGGCGATGCCTACCTGACACTCTCGGGAGAATATCGCTTCCGCGACAGCACCAACCGTTCGCTGCCGGACACGCGCCAGCAGTACTTCACCGGCGACCCGCGCAACAGCAAGCCCCCGGTGCAGGACCACTGGCAGGGGGACGCCAAGACGACCGACTATGGGTTGTTCGGAAGCTTTGGCAAGCCGCTCAGCACCAACTCCGAACTGTACGCCTTCGGAGGGGCGACGCAGCGCAACGGCAAGTCGGCGGGCTTCTTCCGGCGCCCGCTCGACGACCGCACCGTACGGTCGATCCACCCCGACGGCTTCCTCCCCCTCATCACGTCGGACATCCTCGACTTTTCGCTCGGCGGCGGCATCAAGGGGACGAAGGCCAAGTGGAACTACGACCTGAGCCTCGTGCACGGGTACAACCGCTTCGATTTCGGCGTCGACAACTCCAACAACGTGTCGATGGGGAATGCCTCGCCGACCAAGTTCGAGGCCGGCGG
>DAIESF010000184.1 GCA_027346425.1 Gemmatimonadota bacterium
AGCAGCGGCGGCTCCAGCTCGGGCGGGGGTGGCGGAGGCGGGGGGTAAGGGTGGGTCGATCGCCCGATTCGGGCATCGAGTTGTATCGATACTGTTCGATGTAGTTACTCCAGTCACGACATGCAGATTCTCTTCGGCTACCTCAAGCAGTACTGGAAGCTCGTGCTGCTGGCGCTCCTCCTGGCCGCCATCAACCAGGTCTTCTCCCTCCTCGACCCGCTGATCTTCCGCCACATCATCGACTCGTATGCCACCAAGTACGAGTCGTATACGCGCGCCCAGTTCTTCCGCGGCGTCTCGCTGTTGCTCTTGGCGGCGGTCGGGGTGGCCTTCGTCTCGCGGGTGGCCAAGAACTTCCAGGACTACTGCGTCAACGTCATCGTCCAGCGCCTCGGCGCCCAGCTGTACTCCGACGGGATTCGCCACTCGCTCGGCCTCCCGTACGCGACCTTCGAGGACCAGCGCAGCGGCGAGACGCTGGGGAAGCTGCAGAAGGCGCGCAGCGACACCGAGCGCTTCGTCACGGCGCTGGTCAACGTGGTGTTCACCACCATTGTCGGCGTCATCTTCGTGATGATCTACGCCTTCAAGGTGCACTGGAGCATCGCCCCCGCCTTCCTGGTCACCGTCCCGCTCCTCGGCACGCTCAGCTCCATCCTGTCCAAGCGGATCAAGTCGATCCAGAAGGTGATCGTCGCCGAGACGACGGCGCTGGCTGGGAGCACGACCGAGTCGTTGCGCAACATCGAGTTGGTCAAGAGCCTCGGACTCACCGAGCAGGAGGTGCAGCGCCTCAACAACACGACGCAGAAGATCCTCAAGCTCGAGCTCAAGAAGGTGCGCTACATCCGCTCGCTCTCCTTCATCCAGGGGACGTCGGTGAACTTCCTGCGCACCTGCATCCTCTGCCTGATGCTCTACCTGATCTTCGACCGGCAGATCACGGTGGGGCAGTTCTTCTCGCTCCTCATCTACTCGTTCTTCATCTTCGGGCCGCTGCAGGAGCTGGGGAACGTGATCAACATCTACCGCGAGACCGAGGCCTCGATGGCCAACTTCTCGCAGGTGATGGCGATGCCGCTCGACCCCCGGCCGGCCAATCCGGTCGCCATCGACTCGCTGCACGAACTGCGCTTCGATCACGTCTCCTTCACGCACCAGACGGCATCGACGCCGGCCATCAACGACATCTCGTTCAGCGTGCAGCGCGGCGAGACGATTGCCTTCGTGGGGCCGTCAGGGGCGGGCAAAACGACGCTGGTCAAGCTCCTCGTCGGGCTCTACTCGCCGCGCGAGGGGCACATCCGGTACAACGGGCACGACAGCACGCGCATCGACCTCGACCGCTTCCGCGAGCGGATGGGGCTCGTCACGCAGGACACGCAGCTCTTCTCGGGGACCATCCGCGAGAACCTCCTCTTCGTGCGCCCGCAGGCGACCGACGAGGAGTGCCTCGACGTGCTGCGCCGCGCGGCGGCGCAAAACCTCCTGGCGCGCGCCGACCAGGGGCTCGACACGCTCATCGGCGAGGGCGGCGTGAAGGTGTCGGGGGGCGAGAAACAGCGCCTCTCCATAGCCCGCGCCCTCCTGCGCCACCCGCACCTCCTCGTCTTCGACGAAGCCACCTCGGCGCTCGACTCGATCACCGAGGAGGAGATCTCGCAAACGGTGCGCGAGATCTCGGCGCGCGAGGATGCCGTCACCATCCTCATCGCCCATCGCCTCTCGACGGTGATGCACGCGGACCGCATCTACGTCCTCGAGCGCGGCCAGATCGTCGAGGCCGGACGTCACGAGGAGCTGATCGCCGAGCGCGGACTGTACTACGCCATGTGGCGCCAGCAGGTCGGCGAGCAGCGGACGACCGGGGAGTTCAAGGTCGCGACCGCGGCTGCACGTTGAAGTTTGGCGCGGCGCGCTACAGCCACCCCTCGGTCATCGCCCGGTGGTAGCTGACCAGGAGGGTGATCACGATCCCTCCGTTGGCGATGAGGAGGCCGGCCCAGAAGGCGATGATCCCGTTCTCGTGGTCGGTCGTGTGCACTGCCCAGCCGATGAGGGCCAGTCCGAGCACGAGCCACACCACGCAGAGGAGGACGGCCCGCGCGAAGACGCGGCGTAGCGCACGTCGCACGTCCAGCTCCGTGGCCAGCATCCTGCGGGTGCGCTCGTCGGTGTCTGGGAGGCGTTGCGGGGAGAGCGACATGGAATCGGGGGGCGGCGGACGGTGGTACCCGCCGGAGGGGGCGAAGTGACGGCGACGGACGTTTGGCCCGGGCGCGTTCCGAGTCAAGCCGCTGCGGCGACATCCTTCGCCCGCCGGGCGATCCCCATCCGTTCGGGCGGCCCATCCCCCCAACCCGTCCAGCACAACTCGCCGCTGCGCCAGGCGAGATTGCGCGACGCGCAGGCTCATGCGCCTCCCATCGGGGCGGCCGCCGTGACAGCTTTCAGGGCGTCCAAGGCCCGCATGGAGAATCGCATGCAGCGACCCAGGGTCGTGATCATAGGCGGGGGCTTTGCCGGCATCGCCGCCGCCCGCGCCTTCAAGGGGGCAGAAGTCGAGGTGGTCGTCATCGACCGCGCGAACCACCACCTCTTCCAGCCCCTCCTGTACCAGGTGGCGACCGCCACCCTGTCGCCCTCCGACATCGCCGTCCCCATCCGCTGGATCCTGCGCAAGTACGACAACGTGCGGGTGGTGATGGGCGAGGTGACAAGCATCGACGTCGAGACACGGCGCGTAGTCATCGACCAGGGGGTACGCGCGGAGTCGTACGACTTCCTGATCGTCGCCTCGGGGGCGCGCCACGCCTACTTCGGGCACGATGAGTGGGAGCCTAACGCCCCGGGACTCAAGTCGCTCGACGATGCGCTCGAGATCCGCCATCGCTTCCTTCAGGCCTTCGAGATGGCGGAGCGGTGCGAGGATCCCGCCGAGCGCGAGGCGCTACAGACCATCGTCATCATCGGCGGCGGCCCCACCGGGGTGGAGCTGGCGGGGCTCATGGCGACGATCTCCCGCGACGTGATGCACGACGACTTCCGCTGCATCGACACGCGCAAGACGCGGGTGATCCTCCTCGAGGGGGGGAGCCGGATCCTTCCCTCGTTCCCCGAGCACCTGTCGGCCGACGCGTTTCACGACGTCGCCGAGCTGGGAGTCGAGATTCGGCTCGATTCCATCGTCACCCGCATCGAGGACGATGCGGTGTACGTGGGCGAGGAGCGCATCCCCACCCGCACCGTCTTCTGGGCGGCCGGGAATGCGGCCTCGCCGCTC
>DAIESF010000199.1 GCA_027346425.1 Gemmatimonadota bacterium
CGAAGCCGGGGAAGACGCGCGAAAGGTCGCTGGCATCGAAGTGGCGCTCGAGGACTTCGGCAAAGACCGCGCGGAAATCGGTGGTGAGGGCGAGGTCGCGTCCTTCGTAGAGTTGCTCCTGCTCGAGGCCTGGCCAGCGCCCGTGCACCTTGCCCCCCTGCACGCGTGACCCGATGACGAACATCGCGCCGGCGTGACCGTGATCGGTGCCGCCTGTCCCGTTCTGGCGCGCCATGCGCCCGAACTCGGACATCGTGAGGATGACCACGTCGTCCATCCGGTCGCCCATGTCGGTGACGAAGGCGCCGATGCTGTCGCCGAAGTCGCGCAGCCGGTTGGCCAACTGTCCTGTGCTACCGCCCTGGTTGACGTGCGTGTCCCACCCGCCCACGTCGGCGAAGGCGACCTCGAGCCCTACGCCGGACTTGATGAGCTGGGCGATCTCGCGCAGGCGCTGGCCGAACGGCGACCGCGGGTACTCGGCGCCGTTTTGCGGGAGGTAGCGCGACGGGTCGGCGCTGCGCAGCAGTTTCACGGCGTCGAACATCTCCTGCCCCGAGGCGTGGATGAGGTCCGCCGACCCGGTGCGGTACAGCGCCTCGAGGCGCTCGGCCGACGAGCCGGCGGCGCGCACGGTGAAGTCGCCTAACGACGACATCGCCACCACGGGGGCGGGCCCTTCGAGGATGCGGGGGGTCTGCGCGGTCATCGAGACGGCGCGAAACGGGGTCGGGGCGCACGCCTCGCACGTCCCGGCCACCGCGAGGTAGCGATTGAGCCACCCGTCGCGCGTGGACTTGAGGTCGGGGGTCCCCGACTCCATGTAGTCTTGGGCGTCGAAGTGCGACCGGGTGGCGCTCGGGCTCCCGACGGCATGGATCGGGGCGAGCATGCCGTCGGCATACAGGCGCTGCAGGGCGCCGAGCGACGGGTGCAACCCGAAGAAACCATCCAGGTCAAGCGCGCTGCCCGCGTCGCCTCGCGACGGTTGGGCAATCCCGATGTTGGGGCGCAGGCGGTAGTACGCGCGCTCCCCGTGCGGGACGACCACGCTGAGTGCGTCGGCGGCGCCACGCTGGAACAGGCAGACGAGGACCTTTCCCCTGCGCCCGCGCGGGAGGTCGGTGGCGAAGGCGGTGCGGCGCAGGAACGACGGCGAGAGTCCGAAGGTGGCCAGGGCGAGGGCGCCCGAGCGGACGAAGATGCGGCGATGCATGTGACGTTACCGTCTCTGGAATTCGGGACTGCCTAACGCAAGGCCGATCACCTGGTCCAGGCCGGCCAGGCGCGGGGCGCGACGGAAGGGCGGAGCGGCCGTGTCGGCCATCGCCGGCGCCTCTCCCTGCTTCTTGAGGAACGGGTTCTCGCCGCTGGTCAGGATCTCGCGCGTCTCCGGCGAGGCACGGCCGCCGAGAAAGGCGTCGATGACGGCGTCCACCTGCGACTCCCTGGGCGCAGTACGCAGTTGGGCGTAGGGTGGCCACACCGACAGGCGGGCCCCCGGCATGCGCGAGGCGGCAATGGTGAGGCCGAAATTGATCCGCTGGAGAATCGCGCCGGTGTTCATCCAGGCCTCGCCCGTCTCCGGCCAGCCGTCGGGGGCCTGGTGGCCGTAGATCGGCTGGCCAAGTCGCGCCACCATTGTCGCGGAGATCGCGGTGGTGTCAGGGCGCCCCCCCAACGCGCGCGCCGCGCTCACCACGACTTCGAACGGAGACTTCACCTTGGCTCGGTACGCCGCGCGCGAGAAGAACTCGGGCGACGTCACGATCGTGCGGACGACTTCGCGGATATCGCCATCGGTGCGGCGGAAGGTCGCGGCGGCGCGCTCGACGAGGGCTCCCGGCGGGGTGTCGCTCACGAGACGCACGGCGAGCTTGCGGGCGATGAAGCGGGCGGTGGACGGGTGGCGGGCCAGGATGTCCAGCACCTGCTCCCCATCCTCGACCCCGCGCCCGGCGCGGAGGCGCGTCCCCAGGACCACCTTCTCGCCGGCGTCGTGGGCGGCGCCGTTGAACAGGAATCCCGAGCTGCCGCTGCGCGGCGGACGAATGGTCCACCCGGTCAATGCGCGCGCCACCTCGATGATGTCGTGCTGGGTGTAGCCCCCGTCCACGCCTAACGTGTGCAGCTCCAGTAGCTCACGGGCGTAGTTTTCGTTGAGCCCTCGGGGGCGCCGCGCCTGGACGGCCTCGAGGCGGGCGCGCTGGTCGCTGGTCATCGTGTCGCGGCGCCGGGCCATGGTCGCCGCCACCCGGCGCCGGCGCACGACGTCGCGGCGTGACGCGAGCGTGGGATGGACACTGTCGGCCACGCTCTGCGCGTTGTCGAGATAGAGGAGCATCGCCGGGCTCTTCGCCACCGCTCCGAGGAGGTCGCGGAAGCGCCCGAGGGCGTGAGGGCGGATCGCCTCACGCTCGTAGTCGGCGAGATAGTAGCGAAGCTGCCCCTTGCCGGTGAAGACCGAGAAGTGGTTGAGCCAGAAGTCGACCATGACTTCTTGCAGCTGGCGCTCGCTCCCGACCGCCCGCGCCACGCGCGCCGACATGACCTCACCGACCATCCGCCGGTTCGCCCGCCCCAGTTCCCGGAGCCGCGCCGAATCGGCGGCGCTGGCCGCGGTGTCACCTCGGCGTCGTTTCTGCGCCAGCACTGCGCCTGGCGGCGGGTACATCCGCAGGAGCGCTCCGGCGTCCTGCGAGATGGTGGGGTACGCCGCAAGCGTCGCGTCCATCGCGCGATCGGGGATGCGTGCCGGGGCGAGCTGGTCGGCGATCCACCGATCGATTCCCGTCGCCATCAGGCGATCGACGTCGCCGGGGCGCGGACCAAAGGCGAGCCGGTTGAGGACGTGTTGCGCCTGCTCCTCGACCGACAGCTCGCGCCCACCGCCAGCGGCGGGCGCGAGCCCCGCGTCGGTCGTGCCGCGCGTCGCCGCGCCGGCGCACGCGACCGTTCCCAACAGTGTGGACGCAACGAGGTAGCGGCTGGCAAGCGATCGCATGCGTCGATCTCCCCGAGGTGCATGTAGGGCGTTGGACGTCCCTCGCGAACCCGCGTTAACCCCTGAACAGCCGACACCTTCTCACATCGCCCCGCGGCGATGCCGCACTCCCGTCCCCATCTCCCGCCTCCAAGTCCCCCGTTTCCCGTTTCCCGTTAAACGACACTCCATCCCCTGCCGATACTCCACATCACCGCCCCGCATCCGCAACAAGATTCGATGAAGATCCTGATCGCAGAAGACGACCTCGTCACCCGTGAGATCCTCAAGCGCCTCCTCGCCAACATGGCGACGGAGATTCTCGAGGCCGGCAACGGGGTCGAAGCGCTCGAGTTGATCGAGCGCGAGGATCCTGACCTCCTCTTCACCGACCTGCAGATGCCGATGCTGGACGGGTTGGCAGTGGTGGAGGCGGTGCGCGGATCAGCGCGGCACGCGCGACTCCCGATCGTCTGCATGTCGGCAGTGAAGAACAAGGACGAGATCACCCGGCTGGTGAACCTCGGGATCGCCGACTACATCCTCAAGCCGTTACGCGCGAGCGAGGTGCACGAGCGGCTCCAGCGCGTGATCTCGCAGCATGCCGGCTGGCGGCATACCGTGGGCGACGGCGGGAAGCCGACCCTCCTCCTGGTCGAGGGAGACACAAGCTTTCGCCAGTTTGTCATCCCCTTGGTGGAGGGTGACTATACGGTGATCGAGGCGACCTCGGGCGCGCATGCGCTCCGCGCCTATCAGGAGGCGGAATCGAAGCCAGGGGCGCTCCTGATCGCCGAGGGGCTCACGCTGGTGTCGGAGACGCAGTTGGTGAGCGTCGTCTCCAAGCTCGCCATCGAGGCGCACACCCTGATCCCGTCGTTCTGGCTCCTCACCGACGCCGAGGAGGTCCCGCCGGAGAAGGCACGCCACTTCTCGGGGGTGATGCGCCGGACCTTCGTCGCCGAGCAGTGCACGGAGGAATTGCGCCGCACACTGCTCAGCGGGACGGCCCGACCGGTCATTCAGCCTTGAGCATGTAGCCCACACCGCGGACGGTGTGGACGAGCGCCTTCTCGGCGTCCTGGTCGATCTTCTTCCGCAGGTAGTTGATGTAGACGTCCACGATGTTGGTCGTCGGGTCGAACTCCTGTTTCCAGACCTGCTCCGAGATCTGCTCGCGAGTGACGGGCATCCCGGCATGACGCACGAGATACTCGAGGAGGGCGTACTCCTTCTGCGTGAGGATGATGGTGCGTCCGGCACGCGTGACGTCGCGGGTGAGCGGATTGATCGTCAGTTCGCCCACGCGGAGGAGGGAGGCCTCGTCGCGCATGGTGGCGCGGCGGAGGAGTGCCTTGACCCGCGCTAGAAGCTCGTCGTAATCGAATGGCTTGGGGAGGTAGTCGTCGGCCCCGGCGTCGAACCCCTCCACCTTGTCGCCGACCGTGTCGCGCGCCGTGAGCATGAGGACCGGGGCGGTAAAGGCCCTGGCGCGCAGCTCACGCGACACCGCCAGACCATTCCGCTTGGGGAGGCCGATGTCGAGGATGACCAGGTCGGGCTTGGCGTCGAGCGCCATTTGCAGCCCGGTATCGCCGTCGGCGGCGGTAAGGACGCGATAGCCGTTGTCGGTCAGGGTCCGTTGGAGGACGTCGAGAACCTCGCGACGGTCCTCCACGACAAGGATGGTCGCCTGCTGCGTCGTTGTTGGCTGTTCCATGGGAGTCGGTGAAGGCCCGATGAGTGAATAATGCCTGAGGGCGGGCTCGGCAAGCGTGGAGTACCCCCCTTGAGCGTATGGCTTCGCCTGCCTTCCTTTCGCCCGTGCTATCTGATCGCATTCGCGCCGGCCTTCCGGTCGGCCTCCTGGGAGGCGCGGTATCCGCCGGGGCCCTGATCGGGCTCGGGCTGCGCCATGGCGCGGCGACCTATCCCTTCGAAATCGGGGGGCGCGCCCTCTTCGCCTCCTGGCGCCTCGGCATCCCGTCCACGGCGGTCGCCCTTCTGGCAGGCATCGTGGCGCACCTCCTGTGGATGGAGTTGTGGGGCGTCTGCTTCAGCGCCGTCGCCACGTCGCTGCGGGGCGGGACCCTCCTGGTGGGTGCCGCCCTCTTCGCCCTCTTCCTTGGCGCGCTCTCGGCCACGGTTGTACCGGGCGCGTTGGGGGCGGCCGCCTTTGCCGCGCTCAGCCCCGTGCAGACCGCCTTCCTCCTCGCCCTCCTCGCTGGTGCGTTCATTGCGGGAGTGGGGTTGGTACGCGACTGGCGCTGACGCGAAGCGACCTCGAATACCCCGAGATTTGTCACGTAATCAAGACATCATCTTCGCGGTGTGTCCGTTTGCGCGATTGCGGGGTCCATTCTTTTGTAGGACTCCCGCTCCGATACGTGCCGGCAGACACTTCTGTCCGCCAGCCCGCCGGAGCGTTTCGTAGCGAGAAGGAGGGGTGATGGACGTCCTCGTAATGCTGGAGGATCGCCCCGAACACTCAACGGTGCTCGCGCACGTGAACTCCGTGCCGTCGCCGCTCAACTCTGAGCGCCCCTCGCGGGACGTGGTCACTCTCTACGGAGAGGCCACACCCGAGTCGTTGGCGCTCGCCTTGGCGGCGGCGGTCGAAGCCCATCGTGAGCCTGGAGAGCGTTTGGGTTCGATTCGGCACGTGGCACTCTGGCCGGAGCGCGGCGCTGTGGGAGACGCCGCGTGGCGAGATAAATCAACGGGACATCTCGTCACGAGCGACCTGGCTATCCCGTTCGCGGTGCTTCAGCAGACCGCGGAACACCTGCTGGTGGAGTGCGGCGCGGTGATCCGTCGGCTGGTGGCGGGGCTCCTGATGCCCGACTGGCCCGAAGGGACGCGGCGCGCGATCAGTTTCACCCTTACCCCGCAGGCCATCCTTCCGGCGACCGCTGGGGGGCGCCCCGACGCGCTCCTCGACAGCTACCGGCAGGCGGTGGGGATCGACTACGACAACGACGGAGACTGAACGAAAGACCTCATCTGTCTGCGCAGTGCGACGCGGGCCGTCCCTTCGGGGGGCGGCCCGCGTTCTTCTTCTCCGCCTCCCCAGGCGGGCTCAGGCGCGAGCGTCCGCTGATCCGCAATCGGGCGTTCGCTTCTTGACGCGCTCTCACGCGGGCAGCAGCGTCTCCCAACATGTCACCATCCCACCATGGGAGAACCACTCAATGCGTGCGTACAGCGCGACGGACATCCGAAATGTGGCGGTGGTCGGACACGGAGCCAGCGGCAAGACCACCTTGGTCGATGCCCTGAGCTTCGTGTCCGGCACGAGTAAACGCCACGGCTCCATCAAGGAGGGGACGACCCTCACCGACCATACACCAGAGGAGATCGAGCGGGGCTACTCCATCAGCCTCGGCTGCGCCTACGCCGAATGGATGGACACCAAGATCAACCTGATCGATACCCCGGGGTACCTCGACTTCCACGGCGACGCGATCGCCGGCATTGCGGCTGCTGATGGCGCCATCTGCGTGGTGAGCGCCCAGTCGGGGGTAGAGGTCGGGACCGAGAAGGTCTTCAAGGAGGCGGTGTCGCGTGGTGACCCGCTCCTGTTCGTCGTGTCGCTCATGGACAAGGAGCACGCCGACTTCGACCGCGTGTACCAGCAGGTCAAGGAACGCCTCACGAACAAGGTGGTCCCGGTCGAAATCCCGATCGGTGCGGGGGCGACGTTCCGAGGGGTCATCAACCTCTTCACCCGCCGCGCCTACCTGTACACGCCGGGCGCGAGGAGCGGCGAGTACACCGAGGCCGACATCCCCGCCGAGTCCAAGGCCTCGTTCGACAAGTACTACCAGGAGCTGATCGAAGCCATCTCGGCCACCGACGACTCCATGCTCGAGCGCTACCTCGAGGGGGCGGAGATCGGGCGTGACGAGGCGATCCACGGGATGAAAGAGGCGATGAAGCGGATGGATCTCTTTCCGCTCTTCGCCGTCTCTGCCGAATACGTGATCGGCATTCAGGCGATGCTGACCGAGCTCGTGCAGCTGATGCCGTCCGCCTTCGAGATGGAGGAGCTTCACGCCTTCATGGGCGCCGAGGGCGACCACACGGTCGAGATCCACGCCGTCGACAGCAACCCGTTCGCGGCGCTGGTCTTCAAGACCATCTCCGAACCTCACGTGGGCGAGGTCTCGTACTTCCGCGTCTTTTCGGGGACGGTGAACACCGGACAGGACGTCTTCAACGCCACGCGCGACGGGGTGGAGAAGATGGGGCACCTCTGCGTGGCGCAGGGGAAGGAGCGCATCGAGATCCCCGCCCTGTACGCGGGTGACATCGGGTGCGTGGCCAAGCTGAAGAACACGCACACCAACGACACCCTGTCCACCAGGGAGCATCCGGTCCGCCTCCCGCAGATTTCCTTCCCCGAGCCGGTGGTGCACTTCGCGGTGCACGCCGCCTCGCGCAACGACGAGGAGAAGCTGCAACAGGGATTGCACCGGCTGCATGACGAGGATCCGACGTTCGAGACGCACTACAACGCCGAGACGCATGAGACGATCATCGCCGGGCTGGGTGAGCGTCACCTCGACGTGTCGCTGGCCAAGCTGCGCCGCAAGTACAACGTGGCGGCCGAACTCACCAAACCGCGCATTGCCTACCGCGAAACGATCATGGGGAGGGGCGACGGGCAGGGGCGCCACAAGAAGCAGTCCGGCGGGCGCGGACAGTTCGGCGACTGCTGGATCCGCATGGCACCGCGGCCGCGCGGGGCCGGCTACGCCTTCGTTGACAAGATCGTGGGTGGGGTGATTCCCTCAGGCTTCCGCCCCGCGGTGGACAAGGGGATCCAGGAGGCGGCGGCGCGCGGGATCCTGGCCGGCTATCCGCTGGTGGACTTCGAGGTCGAGCTGTTCGACGGTTCGTATCACTCGGTGGACTCCAACGAAATGTCGTTCAAGATGGCGGGGATCCTCGGCTTCAGGGCCGTGGCCCCCAAGTGCAAGCCGATCCTCCTCGAGCCGCTCGACCATGTGGAGATCACCACTCCAGATCACTACCTCGGTGACGTGATGGGGAACCTCTCGGGGCGTCGCGGACAGATCCTCGGCTCGGAGACCCCCGACGCGGGGGTGACGACGGTCAAGGCGCTGGTCCCGCAGGCGGAGTTGCACCTGTATGCCACCGACCTGAGTTCGCTCACGCACGGGCACGCGGTCTATCGCCGGCGCTTCCATGGCTACGAGCAGATGCCGGCCGAAGCGGCGCAGCGGGTGATCAACGAATCGGCGAAGCAGAAGAAAGAGGAAGAAGTGGAGGCGTAGCGGCGCGTCCGCGTGCTCCGAGCATCGACGCGGCCCGGGCGAAGTGCCCGGGCCGCGGTCGTTCTTGGGGCGTCTCCTCTCCACACGCGGCCGCCGGTCAGCCGTCGGTCAGCCGCCGGTCAGTTTCGCTCGCCGCGCAGGATGGTCGAGAGCAGCCCGACGCCGAAGATGCGCCCCTGGCCCGGTTCGCCCCACAGCCCGAGGAGATACTGCGTGGTGGGGGAGGCGAGCGCGCGCCACGTCGCCCCGTCGAAGCGTATGATCACGCCGTCCTCGCCTAGCGCGTACACGTCCGTTGGTCCCGTCCCCCAGATGCCCCGCAAGGTCTTGTTCACGGGGCTGGGCATGGCGTACCAGCGCACGCCGTCGTAGCGCAGGATCGTCGCCGAGTCGCCGACGGCGAAGAGGTCCTTCGGTCCGGTCCCCCAGATGCCACGCAACAGCTGGCGCGTGGGGGTCGGCATCTTCGACCACGCGGTGCCGTTGAATCGCATGACGAGCCCCGAATCGCCGACCGTGTAGACCTCGGTGGGGGAGAGCCCCCACACATGCCGAAGAAAGGCGCTGGTCCCGCTGGCCTGGGAGGTCCAGCTGCCGTTCCCGGTGGAGCCGAGAATCACCCCTCCTTCGCCCACGATGAAGATGTGGGTGGGGTCCGCCGCCCAAACGGAGCGCAGCAGGAAGTTCAGGCCGCTCGGTTCGGGGCTCCAGCGCGCGCCGTCGTATCGGAGGATCGTCCCGGTGTCGCCGACGGCATACACCTGCGTGGGCGAGGCGCCGTGCACGCCGTACAGCGGCTGTGACGGCGGGGTCCGGGTGAGTTCCCACCCCTGTGGCCCCGTACGCTTGTAGATCGAGCCCCCGCCGCCGACCGCCCACAGTGTCCCGTCACCTGCTCCCCACACCGAGAGAAGCAGGGGTGAGGTGATCTCGGCGTGCCACCCGGTGGCCACCGTCCCCCGCAGCACTGTGCCATCCCACCCGGCCAGGACCACACCGCCAGCCTCATCGCCCCAGGCGGCGCGCAGGTTCTGCCCCGTCCCGGAGTTCCCGAGTGCACTCCACTGCTGCCCGTCGTAGTGCAGCACCGCTCCCGTATTGCCCACCGCGAAGATGTCGTTGGCTGCGCGTCCCCAGATGCCGAAGAGGTTGCGGCGTGTGACGGGCGGGACGAGTTGCCAGGCACTGCCATCGAAGTGCAGCAGCAACCCGTTGATTCCCACCGCCCAGATGTCGTTGCTGCTGCTGCCCCACAGCCCAAACAGGGCATCGGCGGTGGGGGAGGTCAGGGTGGTGAACTGCGCGCCGTCGTAGTGCACCACGACGCCGTTCTGCCCGACCATCCACAGGTCGTTAGGCGATGTCCCCCAGATTCCCCACAGCTCCCATCCACGGCCGCTCGTCAGCGTGCTCCACGCGGTGCCGTCGAAGCGGATGACGGTCCCGTTGGTGCCGACCGCGTACACGTCGCTGGGGCCAAGGCCGAAGACGTCGAGCAGCGTCTCGCCGGTAGGACTCGGCATGGGAATCCACGACGTCCCGTCGTAGTGCCAGATGGCGCCGGCGGTTCCGACGGCGTAGACGTCACGTGCGCTCGTCCCCCACACCCCAACGAAGGTCTCCTTCGAACCGGTGGAGACGAGGCGCCAGCTTCCCCCCTTCCCCTGGAGGACCACCCCCGCCTGTCCCACGGCGAATCCCTCGCCACTCGCCGCATCGTACCAGATGCCGAGGAGCGAGACGTCGGTCACCCCTTCGTGTTCGACGCCGAAGGTGGGGATGCGCGCGGTCGTCCCCACCACCGTGACTTCGGAGGTGGCGCTGAGGGTGCCGGCCCGGGCGGTGACTCGCGCCACACCGGCGGCCATCCCCTGCACCGCGCCGTTGCTGCTGACGGAGGCGATCGCCGGGGCGCTGCTGGACCACGAGAAGGTCGTCCCGCTCACCGCGCCCCCGGTGACGTTGCGCGCGGTGGCGTTGAGCGCGAGGGTGGTCCCCACCGGAAGCCAGGCCGATGCAGGGACCACCTCCACCACCACTGCCCCTGGAGGCGTTGGGTCGATAGGGGGGCCCGCAGCGTCGCTGCTGCAGGCGCTCGCCGCCAGCAGCGACAGCGTCATCGTCCACGCCGCGCGCGGAGTGCGGGCCGAGGGCGCGCAGCGAATGGCACGCGGCACGCCCTGGTGTCGCGCGAGAGACATTACTTCCACGAATACTCCACAGCCGGTCGAGAGATCGAATCGCCTCCGAAAGATGCGGAGGCGCACCGGGAGGAGAAGGGGACGAGGTTACGGCGCGCGTGCCGTCCCGGTCAGGACGAGAATCGCACCGGCCGGGTGATCCATCCCCCAGCGCAGCTGCGCCTGCGAAGCGCCGATGAAGCGAATCTCGACGATCCCGTCGACCGGAATGTTGCGCAGCGTGCTGGCATCGCCAAAGCGCTGATTATCCAGATACACCACTGGGGCCTGACTGCTCGCCCGAGGCTGGATGAGCGTCGATGGGCCGCGCCCGGAGAGGAACGAGGGGCGCAGGAGCCGCACCGCGTCGTACGCGTTCAGCGCGGTCGACTTGGCGATCTCGTTTCGGTAGATGATGTCGCTGCGCGCGCCGGAGCGCGTGCCGCCCTTGCCGGCGGCGCCGGAGGCGCAGGCGCTGGAGGTGAGCGAGGCACCCAGGACCAACCACGCGATCACGGCAATGCGGCCACGGACGACGGAGTGCGACATCGTTCCCTCCCGGGGATGGGGCACCGAAGGCGTGGATGCAACTTGCCGGCTTCGGAGGTCCGGTGTCCAGCCGCGCGGGACGAACCGCCCCCCGAAGGGGCGTCCCGGCTCAGGCCGGCGATGCCCCGAATCGACGGACCCCGGGCGGGGTGTGGCGCGAGATGCGGCGCAGCTCCGGGGCGTGCGGCACGCGGATCCCTTCGCGGGCCGCGGCGACGAGGAGGCAGCGTTGCAGCAGCTCCTCGTGATCGAGCCCCGCAGCGCGCGCGGCGGCGGCCATGGCCGCGCCGTCATCGCTGGAGAAGGGCGGAATGGGGTCGACGGCGCAGACGTTGGGGACGCCGGCGTCGGAGAGCCGGATGTCGACGCGGGCCACGTCGCGGCAGTGCAGGGCGGCAAAGGCGCGCATGGCGATCCCGGCGATGTCCTCAGCCAGTCCAGTGGCGATCCGCACCGGGCGCGCCGCGGACGCGGTGTCAAGCGGGTTGGTGAGGGCAGGGGCGGAGGCGTACGGGTCGTTGGGGACGCTAACGACAGGAAGCGCCACCGACTCGGCGCCGTTCCCGAGGATGGCGCACGCGAACGACTCGCCCGGGAGGAAGCGCTCGATGAGGATCGGTTCATCGGCCGCCGCGAACAGTTCAGCGGCGATGGACTCGAGGTCGTCGAAGTCGTGGGCGACGAGGGTGGCGAAGCACGAGGAGACGCCGCGCGCGCGCCGGATGGCGACGGGGAATGCGCGTTGCCGGAACGGGGCGAGGCGTTCCACCGACTCCACGACGCTGAAGCCGGCGGTCGGGATGCCGCGCGCGGCCAATGCCGACTTGAGCCGCGGGCGTTCGAGGCAGGCCGCGTGGGTCGCCACGCCGCTGCCGCAGAAGGGGATGGCCAGCCGTTCGAGCGAGGCGGGGACGTGGAGGCGGCGCTCGGAGGAGCCGTCGCCTCGCGCCAGGTTCAGGACGATGTCGGGGCGCGCATCGCGCAGGCGGTCGGCAATGGCGTCGTCGGCCGGGATGAGCACGACGTCACCGAGGGGCGCCAGGGCGCGCGCCGCCAGGTGACCTTCGTCGTTAGGTCCATCGTCGAACGCCACGCCAATCCGCATGGTCTTGCGCCGCTTGCCGTCGTGGTCCACGCCCTCGGGTCGGGCGCAATACTACGGCGCGCTCCGGCGAGGGTCAACCGGAAGATGCGGCCGGGTGCAACGGCGGCGCCTAACGTCGTCGCGCCGCGTTAGGGAACGGCGTGGTCAGACCTTGTGGTACCCCGGGCGCGCCGACTCGCGCCGGTCCTCGGCCATGTAGACCTCGAAGTCGCCAAAAAAAGCGGGGGCCTCGTGCTGCAACGTGCGCAACACGAGCACTGCCAGGCGACGGATCTCCATCTCCGCCCCTTCGCCGCACCGCAACTCGAGCATCGTGCGCCAGGCGCGCACGTTGCCGGTGACGACGATCTTGGTCTCGGTCGAGTTGGGGAGGACGCCCCGCGCCGCCTCGCGCGCCATCTTGCGCCGATGCACCTTGTCCGAGACCCAGGCGTAGCGCTGCATCAGGCTGTCGACGAGGGCAACGTAGGAGCGCTGCGCCGCGTCCATCTGCTCCTTCCACGACTCCTCGAGCGCCGCATCGCCGATCATCGCCGGGGGGACGACGAAGGCCGCTTCCGACTCGTCCACGTAGCGCTGGCTCAGCTGCGAGTACGCGAAACCGGCCCGGTGACGCACCAGCTCGTGCGTGAGCGAGCGCGAGATCCCCTCAAGCAGCAAGGAGAAGTTGGCGTGCTCGAGCACGCTGCCGTGCCCCTGCTTGAGAATGTTCTCCAGGTACTCCCGCGTGGCGCGTCGCGCCGGGTTGCGCTGACTCATGTAGCACAGCCGCCCGGCGAACTCGGCCAGCCGCTCGCCGTCGCATGATTCTCCCATCCACTGCACCGGAAGGTGCCCGGGTTCGGTAAACTGCGGGCGGGAGAGGACAGTGACGCGCGGTTCGTAGTACAGCATGAGACGGGAGACGGGAGTCGAGAGACAGGAGTTCGTCAGGTCGCGCGAAACCTAGTCCGGCTCGGCCAGCATCTCCAGCCGATTCCTGTCATACGCGCGCTCGCGTTCCACACGCTCGAGGGCGCGTCGCGCCTCGGTTGGCAGCGGGGAGAGCGACGGGTCGTACTTGATGCGCGACAACGGGCCCTCTTCCCCCGCCGTCGGGACCTTCACCCCCGGGTTGAGGATGCCGGCGGGGTCGAACGCCACCTTGATGCGCGCGAAGAGCGCGCGTGCCTCGGGGGGCCAGACCTGGTCGAGCACGGGGGTGCGCAGGCGCCCGTCGCCGTGTTCGCCCGCCAGGGTCCCGCCGAGGGAGGCGGTAAGGGCGACGACCTGGTCGAAGAACTGCCGGGCACGTGGCTGCCAGTCGTCGTCGCGCACGTCGACGAGGGCGTTGGCGTGGACGTGGGCATCGCCGGCGTGGCCGAAGATGACACCGCGGAATCGCGCCCCCTCGAGCGCGGCGCGCACCCCGCGCACGTAGTCGCCCAACCGCTCCGGGGGGACGCACCCGTCCTCCACCAGCTGCATCGACTTCAGGTGCGGGTCGAGGCGCGCCAGGATCGGGCTCGCCGCGTGCCGCAGCGCCCAGAGCGCTTCCTCCGACTCCCCGTCGAGCCCGACGAGAACACTCGAGGCTCCGTGCCGCTCGAATGCCGCCGCCAGCGCCTGGGCGCGCGCGGCGACCGGGGGAGCGCCGTCCTCCACGAGTCCCTCCAGCTCGATCAGCAGGACGCACTCCGCCTCGTTAGGTACGGGAAGCGGGGCGCCGCTGCGGGCCACGTCGAGGAAGGTGCGGTCGAGGAGTTCGCACGCCGCCGCCCCTCCCTCCCGAGCGAGGGCCGCCCCCGCCACCGCCAGGTCGAGCGACGGCCACGACGCCAACACGCTCGCCGTGGCCGCCGGGACCGGCGTCAGGCGCAACTCGACTCCAGCGAAGAGCGCCAGCGTCCCCTCGCTCCCCACCAGGAGGTCGACGAGGTCGCCACTGGCCGCGAAGTCGTGCACGCCATATCCCGACGACTCCTTGCGGACGCGCGCCGGCGCGAGTGCCTGGGCCGCGCGCTGACACGCCTCGGCCACCAGCGCCCAACGATCGAGTGCCGGAATCCCTGCGGGGAGGGGTGCGGCGCGGCGCACCGTGGCGCGGCTCCCATCGGCGAAGACGCAATCGATCGCCTCAACCCAGCGACGCATCGCCCCGTAGGCGAGGGTGCGCGGTCCGGCGGCGTTGGTCGCCGTCATCCCGCCGATCGTCGCGAAGGTCCCGCTCGACGGATCGACCGGGAAGCGCAGTCGCTCGGCGTTGGCGGCGTGTTCCACCTGTCGCCGCAGGACCCCCGCGCCTCCCCACACCGTGCGGCGCGTGCTATCGACGGGCGACAGCGCCGTCAGCCGCGACAGGTCGACGATGACCCCGTCACCGACGGCGCCGCCGGCCATGCTGCTCCCGCTCCCCCGTGCGATGAGCGGGACGCGCTCGGCGGCGGCCCAGCGCACGAGCGTGCAGAGATCGTCGCCATCGCAGGGGACGGCGATCGCGCGCGGGAACCGCTGCAACACCGCGGCGCTTTCGGAGTAGACGGCACGAGCGGCATCGTCGGTGCGGAAGGCGCCTCGAATTGGAGCACGAGCATGCACGAATGGCTTCGACATGCCCGGAGAATGATGCGCCGGGCGCTGCGCGACAATCGGGTGGTCCCCGTCCTCGCACTCTCCCTCCTCGTCCGACTCCCCACGCTCGGGGCGCAGCGGACAGTCGCCCCCACGGCGCCCGCCCGCGACGAGGCGCCACCGCGCATCGCGGACTCGGCCTTTGCGGCCACCGTCGTGCGCCTCTCCGAGCCGCCGGGCTTCTTCGACACCGACAACCTCATCTCCAACGAGTCGTCGTACCTGCATGTCCTCCCTCGCCTGCGCGCACTGGGGGTGCGTGGCGGTGCGTACCTCGGCGTCGGCCCCGACCAGAACTACTCGTACATCGCCGCCATTCGACCTCGCGTCGCGTACATCCTCGACGTCCGGCGCGACAACCTCCTGCAGCACCTGATGTTCAAGTCGCTCTTCGCGCAGGCGTCGAATCGAATGGAATTTCTCTGTCTCTGGTTAGGGCGCACGCCGCCGGCCAGGGTCGACCAGTGGAACGATCGCTCCATCGCCGACATCGTACGCTACGTGGACAACGCGCCGCGCGACGAGGCGCTCGCCCGTCGCGTGCAGGGGGCGATCGTGCGCGACGCGATGGCGACCGGGGTGCCGCTCCGTGACGGTGACCGTGCCATCCTGGCGCGGTTCCACGGCGAGTTCGTGCGCGAAGGGCTGGAGCTCCGCTTCACCTCGTACGGGCGCGCGCCGCGCGCGTCCTATCCCACCTTGCGCGACCTCGTCCTCGCGCGCGATACCGAGCAGCGGCAAGGCTCGTACCTGGTGCGGGAGGACGACTGGCGCTTCGTGAAATCGATGCACGCCGCCAATCGGATCATCCCCGCCGTCGGTAGCCTGGGCGGTCCGCGCGCCCTCGCCGCGATCGCCCGCGATCTCGCGGAAGCACGCGAGAGCGTCTCGGCATTCTACACGTCCAACGTGGAGTTCTATCTCTGGGGCGACGGGAGCTTCGAACGCTTCGCCCGGAACGTCGCCGCCCTGCCACGCGACTCCCACTCCGTGATTATCCGGAGCTACTTCGGGCGCCAGTTCGGCGACGCCCACCCGCTCGCGGTCGCCGGATTCGGGAGCGTCCAGCTGCTCCAGCCGCTGAGCGACTTTGTGGCCCGCTGGCGAGGTGGCGGGTGGGAGTCGTACCGCGCGCTCGTCAACGAGGGGGCGCGCTGACCGCTAGGGTCGCTCGAGCTTCTTCTGCTGCGCGATGAGCGACGTGTCGATGCGGAAGGCAAACAACTGCTGCACCAGCTGCCGCACCTTGCGCCCGTTCATGACCGCGGCCCGAAAGTGCATCTGGGGGAGCGTGTTGCGCACCGAGGTGGCGAAGTCCGGATGGGTGGCCGAGAGGATAACGACGCTCGACGTGTCGGCCATCCCGGTGGTGTCGACCACGTACTGGACCCCGACCGATCCCTCCACACGCTTCTCCAGGAGCGACGGTGGATACGGGGGGGCGGCGCTGTCATCGTAGCGCGCGGCCGCCGTGTCCACCTGCAACACCGTCATCACCGAGTCGCCTTCCGACTGGGCCGAGGTGTGCGACGCGTCGGAGGGCTGGCTGCTCAACTCCTGTAGGCCGGGACCTGGATCCCCCTTGGGCTCGCGGGACTTCTCCGCGTCAGCCTCGCCCGCCCCTCCGCCCGTCATGGTCTCGGTCGAGAAGTAGGTGATGCGTTCCTGCTTTGGGCGCGACCCCAGGATCCGGTCGCGCGGAATGAAATACGCGACCGGAGTGAAGGAGCTGGCCAGGTCGGACGGGCGTACGTCGTGCGTCGCCACCAGCGTTCCACCGAGGATGGCTGCGTGAGCGATGACGCTCACCGCGTAACCCTCCACGGCAGCGATCAATGACGTGCGCGCATTCGACTCGATGATGCGTCGAAAGAGCATGGGGGGACCCTCGCGGCCTGTGATGGCGGCCGGCCGGATGGCCGGCGGCGCTCCCATCACTCCGTACGAGTATGGGGGGACGTGCCGCACGGAACAAGCGTTCTGGGGCGAACGGTTCGTCCCGCCGCGTGAACTACCCCTAGTGCCCGGTAAAGTGCGGGGGGCGCTTGTCAAGGAAGGCCCGTACCCCCTCCTCCTTGTCAGCGCTGGCAAAAGCGAGGAGGTAGAGTCCTCTTTCGATCCGCAAGCCCTCGGCGAGCGGGGTCTGCAGTGCGGCACGCGTCGCTTCCCGCGCCGCCGCGACCGCAACCGGGCTCTTGTTCGCGATCGCCAGCGCCACCTCGTGTACGCGCGACTTCAGCGCATCGCCGGGGACCACTTCCTGAACCAACCCGACCCGCAGCGCCTTAGCGGCGTCGATTGACTCTCCGGTCAGGATCATTCGCATGGCCTGACCGAGCCCGATGAGTCGCGGGAGGCGCTGCGTCCCGCCTCCTCCGGGGATGATCCCCAGGTTGATCTCGGGCTGCCCGAAGCGCGCCCGGTCGGAGGCAATGCGGAAGTCGCAGGCCATGGCGAGTTCCAACCCACCGCCGAGGCAGTAGCCGTTGATGGCGGCGATCACCGGCTTGGGCGAGCGCTCGATTGCTTCGAGCGGGGAGGGGGCGCGCATCGCGCGGTACTGGTCGACCGGCGTGCGGGTCGCGAACTCGGCGATGTCAGCGCCGGCGACGAAGGACTTCTCCCCGGCACCGGTCACAACGATGACCCGAACGTCGGGATCGTCGGAGCAGGCGCTGAACGCCTCGAGGAAGGCACGGCGCACGGGGGCACTGAGCGCGTTGTGCTTGTCCGGTCGGTTGATCACCAGCGTGGCGATCGCCCCCTCACGCGCGATGAGGACGAGCGAGTCGTCGCGGCCGCTCACCGGCGCCGTGCTGTCGTCGCTCACGTCACGCTCCTACGATCACCGACGCCGGCCCGCGCCGCTTGTCGGGCGATGACCATCGCGAGACGCGCATGCCGCGCCAGGCGAGGAACGCCAGCGCGACGATGAAGCAGGCGTGCTTGATGAGCGCCTTGAGCGCCGCCGAGGCGAACGCCGGCTTCGACTCGGCCGGCACGGAGCCTTGCAGCTGCAGCACGTCGAGGAGGAAGAAGACGAGGAGGATGGCGAACGCGACGGTGACCAGGAGGTTCAGCACCGCGAGGATTCGCTGGAAGCGCAGGTGCCCGCCGAACTGCGCCACCCCCATCGCCAGCGCGACCCCCAGGAGCGGCGTGAGCAGGAATCCCGAGAGGAGCCCTACCGATGCGAAGCGCCATTCGATGTCGCCGAGCCGGATCGGGATGATGCTGGTGGCGAAATCCATCGCGGGCGTCGCCACGAGGAGGATGGCCACAAGGTAGAGGGGGGCGATGAGTGCTTCGGGGCCGTCGGGTCGCT
>DAIESF010000206.1 GCA_027346425.1 Gemmatimonadota bacterium
AGGCGTTGACCGCCAACGCCGGGAGCACGGTGCACCTCATGGAAGGGGTGCGGCGGGCGGCTCCGCAGGCGCGAATGGTCATCGCTTCGTCGTGCGAGATATTCGGGCGCCCGCAGCGCTGGCCGCAGGCAGAGGACACCCCGATCGCCCCGGCGTCACCGTATGGCGTCTCCAAGGCGGCGGCCTACTGGCTCGCCTCCAACTACCGGGAGAGCCACGCCCTGCACGTCTCCTCGGCGATTCTCTACAACCACGAGAGCCCGCGGCGCGCCCCGGAGTTCGTCACCCGCAAGATTTCGCTCGCCGTCGCGCGCATCGCCACGGGACACGAGCGCACGTTGACCCTCGGGAACCTGGAGGGGCGGAGGGACTGGGGCTTCGCAGGGGACTACGTCGACGCCATGTGGCGCATGGCGCAGCTCGACCGCCCGCGCGATGTCGTGATCGGGACGGGGGCCTCGCACTCGGTGCGCGAGTTCTGCGAGCGCGCCTTCGGCGCCGTAGGGCTCGATTATCGCGCGCACGTCGTTGCCGACGAATCGCTCTTCCGCCCCGTCGACACGACGGCACTCGTGGCCGATCCCCGGCTCGCCCGCGACCTGCTCGGGTGGCGGCCGACCGTCGCCTTCCCAGCGCTGGTGGAAATGATGGTTTCCGCCGACCTGGAACGCCTGAGAACGGGGGCGCGGGTGTAAATTGCAGTGCTCGCGCGCCGGGCCTCCTGGCCGCGGAGGAATGTGCCGCGTCACCGCCGTGGTTTTCTGTACTTAGCTATCTGCCCATGCCTCGTCGTACCGACATCCACAAGATCCTGCTCATCGGTTCCGGCCCGATCGTCATCGGGCAGGCGGCCGAGTTCGATTACTCGGGGACGCAGGCGGCGCGCGCGCTGCGGGAGGAGGGATACGAGGTCGTCCTCGTGAACTCCAATCCGGCGACCATCATGACCGACCCGGAGATCGCCGACCACACCTACGTCGAGCCGGTCACTCCGGAGTTCGTCGAGCTGGTGATCGCGAAGGAACGCCCCGACGCACTCCTCCCGACCATGGGAGAGCAGACCGCGCTCAACGTGGCGATGAAGCTGTCCGAGAGCGGGGTGCTGGCCAAGTACGGGGTGGAACTCATCGGCGCCAAGGCGAAGGCGATCAAGATGGCCGAGGACCGGCAGGAGTTTGCCGAGGCGATGAAGCGCATCGGGCTGCAGGTGCCACAGGGGCGGATCGCCACCACGTGGGAGGAGGCGCTGGCGATTGCCGACTTCACCGGGTTCCCGGCCATCATCCGCCCGGCCTTCACGTTAGGCGGTTCCGGGGGCGGCATCGCCTACAACCGCGAGGAGTATGAGCAGATCTGCCGCCGCGGCCTGGCCGAGTCGCCGGTGAGCCAGGTGTTGATCGAGCGCTCACTGCTGGGGTGGAAGGAGTTCGAGCTGGAGGTGATGCGCGACCACGCCGACAACGTGGTCATCGTCTGCTCGATCGAGAACCTGGACCCGATGGGGGTGCACACCGGCGACTCGATCACGGTGGCGCCGGCCATGACGCTCACCGACCGCGAGTACCAGGTGATGCGCGACGCGGCGGTGGCGGTGATCCGCGAGATCGGCGTGGAAGCCGGTGGGTGCAACATCCAGTTTGCCACCAACCCGCGGAACGGGGAGATGGTGGTGATCGAGATGAACCCGCGCGTGTCGCGCTCGTCGGCGCTGGCCTCCAAGGCCACCGGCTTCCCGATCGCCAAGATCGGGACCAAGCTGGCGGTGGGGTACACCCTCGACGAGATCCCGAACGACATCACCAAGACGACGCCGGCCTCGTTCGAGCCGGTGCTCGACTATGTGGTCGTGAAGTGCCCGCGCTTCGCGTTCGAGAAGTTCGCCCGTGCCAACCCGTACCTCACGACGCAGATGAAGTCGGTGGGCGAGTCGATGGCCATCGGGCGCACGTTCAAGGAGGCCTTCCAGAAGGGGCTGCGCGCCCTGGAGACGGGGCGCCCGGGGTGGACGGTCGGGGCGCGGGCCGTCGACGATCGCCTCCCCGACGACTCGATGGAGGCGCTCCGCGGCGCGTTAGGCAAGCCGTCGCCCGAGCGCATTTTCGAAGTCAAGCGGGCGATCCTCGCCGGCGTCTCCACCGAACAACTGTACGAACTGACGTCAATCGACCCCTGGTTCCTCGAGCAGCTGCGCGAGCTCGTCGAGGCGGAGCGCGAGTTTGCGGCTGCCGGCACGATCGGCGCCGAGGAGATCCGGGCCATGAAGCGCATGGGCTTCTCCGACCGCCAGCTGGGCGAACTGCGCGGCGAGAGCGAGCAGGTCGTGCGCGAGCGGCGCTGGGCCCTCGGGATCCACCCCGCCTACAAGATGGTCGACACCTGCGCGGGCGAGTTCCCGTCGGCCACGCCGTACCTGTACTCGTCGTACGATGACGAGAGCGAGGGGGAGCGCACCGGCCGGAAGTCGGTGATCATCCTCGGGAGCGGGCCCAATCGCATCGGGCAGGGGGTGGAGTTCGACTACATGTGCGTCCGCGCCGTGCTCGCCCTCCGCGAGCGCGGCTACGAGGCGATCATGATCAACTCCAACCCGGAGACCGTCTCCACCGACTACGACACGGCCGACAAGCTGTACTTCGAGCCGCTCACGCTCGAGGACGTGTTGGAGATCGTCCGCCGGGAGCAGCCGTTAGGCGTGATCGTGCAGCTGGGCGGGCAGACGCCGCTCAAGCTGACGAAGGGGCTCGAGGCCGCCGGGGTGAAGATCCTGGGGACCAGCCCTGACGCGATCGACGTCGCCGAGGATCGCAAGCGCTTCGAGGCGGTGACGCGCGAACTGGGAATCCAGCAACCCGAGGCCGGGACGGCGACCAGCGTCGACGAGGCCGTCGACATCGCGGTCCGCATCGGGTACCCGGTGCTGGTCCGTCCCTCGTACGTGCTGGGCGGGCGCGCGATGCAGATCGTCTACGACGAGGCCTCGATGCGCGAGTACTTCGAGACCGCCGCCCGGGTCAGCGAGGAGCGCCCGGTCCTCGTCGACCGCTTCCTCGAGAATGCGTTCGAGGCCGACGTCGACGCCGTGAGCGACGGCACGCGAGTGGTGATCGGCGGGGTGATGCAGCACATCGAGGAGGCCGGGATTCACTCCGGTGATTCGGCGTGCGTCCTCCCGCCGTACCTCATCGAGGCGAAGGACATCGCAATCATGAAGGCCCACACCGTCGCGATGGCGCGGCGACTCGGGGTGGTGGGACTCATCAACGTGCAGTTCGCCATCAAGAACGGGCAGGTGTACGTCCTCGAGGTGAACCCGCGCGGGAGCCGCACGATTCCGTTTGTCTCCAAGGCCATCGGGATCCCACTGGCGTCGGTGGCCGCGCGCGCCATGGTTGGCGAGACACTTGAGGAGATCGGCTTCACCGAGGAGATCATCCCCCCGTTCGTGTCGGTCAAGGAGGCGGTCTTCCCGTTCACCAAGTTCCGGGAGTTCGATCCGCTCCTCGGCCCCGAGATGCGCTCCACCGGCGAGGTGATGGGGATCTCGACCACCTTTGGAAGCGCCTTCGCCAAGGCGCAGCTGGCGGCCGACAACGAGCTCCCGCTGAGCGGGGCGATCTTCATCACGGTCATCGATAGCGACAAGGCGACCGTGGCCCCGATCGCCCGCCGCTTCCACGAGATGGGATTCACGCTCTACGCCACCGACGGCACTGCACGCTACCTGCAGGGGCTCGGCATCCCCACCCAGTCGGTGCGCAAGTACCACGAGGGGCGTCCCCACGGGGTGGACCTCATGCTCAACGGCGAGGTGCAGCTGCTGATCAACACCCCGCTCGGCAAGCACGCCCAGTACGACGACTACGTCCTGCGGCAGACGGCGGTCTCCAAGCGCATCTCGTACACGACGACCATGTCGGCGGCCCGGGCGGCGTGCGACGCCATCCAGTCGTTACGTTCGAGCGCCCCGGCGGTCCGTTCGTTGCAGGAGTGGCATCGCATCCTTCGCGGCGAGCACTAGGATGGCACCTCCCTTCATTCACGAATCGGCGTACGTCGACGAGGGCGCGGTCGTCGGCGACGATACGCGTATCTGGCACTTCTGCCACGTCAACGCCGGCGCCGTGATCGGGGAGCGCTGCTCGCTCGGGCAGAACGTGGTGGTCATGCCGAGGACCCGGATCGGCAACAACGTGAAGATCCAGAACAACGTCTCGGTGTACGAGGGGGTCGAACTGGAAGACGACGTCTTCTGCGGCCCCTCCATGGTCTTCACCAACGTGATCAATCCGCGCAGCCACGTCTCGCGCAAGAACGAGTACCGCCGGACGCTGGTGAAGCGTGGGGCGAGCATCGGCGCGAATGCGACGATTGTCTGTGGGGCAACGCTGGGCGAGTACGCCTTTGTGGGCGCTGGGGCGGTGGTATCGCGGGACGTCAAGCCGTATGCCCTGGTGGTCGGCGTCCCTGCCCGGCACGTCGGGTGGGTCTGCGCCTGCGGCGAGAAGCTGGAACGGGAGACGTCGAGGCGCCCCCCGGGCGAGCCGGCGGGCGACGCCGTCACGTTGTCGTGCGGGGCGTGCGGCGCTGGCTATCGACTGTCGGATGGCAACCTCACACCGGAGGGGGCGGCATGAGTGACGCGGGAAGGGCGCCGATTCGCATCGCGCTCCTGGGATGCGGACGCATCAGCCGCAACCACTTCGATGCGATCGCCAAGATCGAGGACTTGCAGCTGGTGGCGGTCTGCGACGTGGTGGAGAGCCGCGCCCGGGAGGCCGGTGAGCGCGAGGACGTTCCGTGGTTCACGTCGTACGCGAAGATGCTGGAGCACGCCCCTTGCGACCTCGTGGCGATCTGCACTCCGTCGGGGCTGCATCCGCAGCACGGCATCCTCGCTGCGCGCGCCGGGAAGCACGTGGTCTGTGAAAAGCCGATGGCGATCACCCTCACCTCGGCCGATGAGCTCGTGCAGGCCTGCGACGACGCCGGCGTGCAGCTCTTCGTGGTGAAGCAGAACCGCCTCAACCCGCCGATCCAGCTCCTCAAGCGGGCCATCGACAAGGGGCGCTTCGGGCGCTTGTACATGGCGAACACCACCGTCCGGTGGACGCGCCCGCAGGAGTACTACGACCAGGCCTCGTGGCGCGGCACGTGGGAGTTTGACGGCGGCGCCTTCATGAACCAGGCCTCCCACTACGTGGACCTCATCCAGTGGCTGGTCGGGCCGGTGGAGAGCGTGATGGCCAAGACGGCCACCCTCGCGCGCCGCATCGAGACCGAGGACTCGGGGGTCGCGATCCTCAAGTTCCGCTCTGGGGCGTTAGGGGTGATCGAAGTCACCATGCTCACCTATCCCAGGAACCTCGAAGGATCCATCACCCTCCTCGGCGAGACGGGAACCGTCAAGATCGGAGGCACCGCCGTGAACAAGGTCGAGACCTGGCAGTTCGCGGACTACGACGACGACGACAAGCTCGTCGACTCGGCCACGTACACCCCGCCGAACGTCTACGGTCACGGGCACGAAGGGTATTACCGCAACGTGATGGCGGTCCTGCACGGCGAAGCCCAGGCCGACACCGACGGCCGGGCCGGCCGCAAGTCGCTCGAGCTGATCCTCGGCATCTACGAGTCGGCCAAGTCCGGTCACGACGTCCCGCTTCCCCTGCGGTCGAGGGTATAACCCCTCGACTTCTCGTCCTCTCGTCTTCCCGTCTTCTCGTCTACTCGACCTATGCCTGTCCCCCTGCTCGACCTGAAGGCCCAGCACTCGCTCATCCGTGACGAAGTCGTGGCCTCCGTGATGAAGGTGATCGACGACCAGCTGTTCATCCTTGGCGAGACTGTCGAGCGGCTCGAGAAGATGGTCGCCGAGCTCTCCCAGACCCGCTACGCCATCGGGTGCGCCAACGGGACCGATGCCCTCCTGCTTGCCCTGCGCGCGCTGGACGTCGGGCATGGCGACGAGGTGATCACCACCCCGTTCACGTTCGTTGCCACGGTCGAGGCGATCCTGCACGCCGGTGCGACGCCCGTCTTCGCGGACATCGACCCGCAGACGTTCAACCTCTCGCCCGCCTCCGTGGCCGAGCGCA
>DAIESF010000241.1 GCA_027346425.1 Gemmatimonadota bacterium
AGCACGGTCCGTCCGCAGTTGTATGCTGGTCCCTCGATCGGCTTCAAGGCCGGCTGCTCGCTCAAGGTCGACATCGGCGACGTCACCGACAGCTCCGACTGCGACCGCGACTTCGGCATCAAGTCGCTGGACACTGGAGGGGTGATCGGCGGCGGCATCGCATTCTCGCTGGGGACGGTCGGCACCACAGTCGGGGCGCGCTTCCAGCACGGCTTCGCCGACATCGCGAAGGACGCCAGCGTGCGCAACCGCGTGCTGTCACTGTACGCAAGGGTGGAGTTCGGCATGCCGTAGGGCGGGATCCGGCGCTCGCCGCGCGAGCGCCGGTCACACTTCCCGTTGCATGTGCATATGCTTCAGCATGTCCTCTCTCGTGCCGCCGCTCCAGGGTGTTCAGCGCCGCGAGGGACGCGACGGGCGGGGGCCGCAGCCGCGGTCGAGCACGTGGCGCGAGCGGCTCGTAGCGCTGCGCTACGTCCCCCCGTTCCTTCGCCTCGTGTGGCAGACGAGCTCGTGGCTCACCTCGTCCACGCTCGTCGTGCGCCTCGTACGCGCGCTCCTCCCGGTCGTCACGCTGTACGTCGGGAAGCTCATCATCGATGAAGTCGTGAAGCTTGCGGCTGGCGGTGCGGCGGGGGCATCGCTCACGGAATGGGGGAGCGATGGACGGCTGCATCACCTGGCCTGGCTCCTTGCGGCCGAGTTCTCCCTCGCCGTCCTCTCCGACGCGCTGGGGCGACTCACCTCGATGATCGACGGCCTGCTGGCCGAGCGATTCAGCATCGTCACCTCCATCCGCCTGATGGAGCACGCGGCCACGCTCGACCTGCAGGACTTCGAGGACAGCGAATCGCAGGACAAGCTGGAGCGCGCGCGACGACAGGCCAGCGGGCGCATGGCCCTCATGAGTCAGCTGTTCGGCCAGGCCCAGGACGTCGTGACGGTGGCGTCGCTTGCCGCCGGGCTCGCGCTCTTCACCCCGTGGCTCATCATCCTCCTCTTGGTGGCGCTCGTCCCCGC
Organism: Gemmatimonadota bacterium; assembly: GCA_027346425.1. Lineage (GTDB taxonomy): Bacteria > Gemmatimonadota > Gemmatimonadetes > Gemmatimonadales > Gemmatimonadaceae > SCN-70-22. Next base: position 1,021 of record DAIESF010000241.1, read on the forward strand.
CTTCGTGGGCGAGGCGCACTTCAGTGCGCAGGGGTACGCACTCGCCTACACACGAACGACCGACCAGCGAAAGCTCGACTACCTCCGGCGCACGGGCGCCAGCGCCGAGACGGCAAAGGAGGTGAAGATCTTCGGCCTCCATCCGTTCCTGATCGAACGGTACCGTCAACTCGCGAGCGACTACAGGCCATCTCATAAATGGCCGCCGGCGCGCCGGCGCCCTGCGCCGGCCAGAAGCCGTCGACCATTTATGAGATGGCTTCTACTATAGCGCCGCCCGAGATCTCGCGGTCCGCCGTGCCTGGTGGGGGGCGCTGCTCACAACGGTCGGGACGCTCGGCTACTACGGCGCCTTCGCCTATCTCGCATGGCGCACGGTAGTAGGGGAGTTCTCCATCGGAGACCTCACCTTCGGGGCGGCGTCGTTCCGGCGGCTGCGTGGACTGCTCGAAGGATTGCTCACCGGCTTCTCGCAGGTGGCGGGGCAGGCGCTGTACCTCGACGACCTGTTCTCGTTCTTCGAGCTCAAGCCGCACATCGTATCGCCCCCCGACGCGCGCCCCTTCCCCTCTCCGATCCGGCAGGGCTTCGTCTTCGAGGATGTCGGCTTCCGCTATCCCAATGGCGAGCGGTGGGCGGTCCGGCATCTCGATTTCACGTTGAAGGCCGGGGAGGTGCTCGCCCTCGTGGGGGAGAACGGGGCGGGCAAGACGACGCTGGTCAAGCTGCTGGCGCGCCTGTACGACCCCACGGAGGGGCGCATCCTGCTGGATGGCCACGACCTGCGCGCGTACGACCTGGACGGCATACGCGCCAACCTCGGCGTCATCTTCCAGGATTTTGTTCGCTACGACCTCACGGCCGCCGAGAACATCGCCGTCGGGCGGATGGCGCTTGCCGACGACCGCCCGCGTATCGAGGCCGCGGCGGCCCGGAGCCTTGCCGATGACGTCGTCCGGCGACTCCCGGCGGGCTACGACCAGGTGCTCGGGCGACGGTTCCGTGGGGCGGTCGACCTGTCGGGCGGGGAATGGCAGAAGCTCGCTATCGCCAGGGCCTACATGCGGGATGCGCAAGTGGTGATCCTCGACGAGCCGACCGCCGCGCTCGACGCCCGCGCCGAATTCGAGGTCTTTCAGCGTTTCAAGAAACTCATCCTCGGCAAGACCGGCATCATCATCTCGCATCGGTTCTCGAGCGTGCGCATGGCCGATCGCATCCTCGTCCTCGTCGACGGGACGGTCGAGGCGTCGGGAACGCACGAGGAGTTGCTCGCCCAGCACGGGCGATACGCGGAGCTGTTCGAGTTGCAGGCGGCCGGATATCGTTAGGCGCGCATCCGGATGGGGCCCGGGCGTGCGGTCGGTTGACGACGCGCTTCCAGCGGTCAGCCCGCCCCCTCCGACGGGTGGTCGGTGCCGAAGCAGCGCCCCCGCCCTGCTCGTTTCGCCGCGAGGAGTCGTCGATCGGCGACGCTCACCAGCGCCTTTCCGTTCGTCGCCTCGGCGTCCACCGGAAGACCTGCGACTCCCGCACTGAAGCCGATGGTGAGCGACGCTCCATATTCGAGGTCGATCGGCGTCCTGGTCACCTCGCCCCTGAGTTCCTCGATCCGCGCGAGCGCCGCTTCCCGGATCGACCCCGGCATGAGGATCACGAACTCCTCGCCACCGTAGCGCGCGACGATGTCGGTGCGCCGCATCGATCGCTCGAGCAGGCCGGCCACCTGCTGCAGCACCCGATCGCCCAGGGCATGGCCGTGCACGTCGTTGACCTGCTTGAAGTAGTCGACGTCGATCAGGGCGAGCGAAAGCGGCTGCCGGCTTCGCGCCGCGGCGTTCATCGCCGATGCAAGCGCTCGGTCGAAGTAGCCGCGGTTGAAGAGTCCAGTGAGCCGGTCACGTGAGGCGAGATAGAGGAGTCGTTGCGCCCGGCGGACGAGGGTGACCGCGAGGATCGTGGCGACGCCGAGGAGTATCAGCCGGGTCCAGAGATCGACCGAGGAATACGGGCCGGCAGCGGCGACGTATCGGGAGTCGCGCAGGTCATAGCGCATCGCGGCATACGCCCAGAGGGCGCCGTACTCGGCGAGCGCCAGCAGGCCCACCACGATGCAGATCCGCGCGTCGTATCGCAGGCTCGTGGCGACGATCGCGAGGAAGTACATCTCGAAGGTCACCTTCGAATTGAGCGCGATCATCGGCGACGCGACGACCAGGAAGCTGGTCAACGCCAGGCTCACCATCGAGACGTCGAAGGCGCTCGAGACGAAGCCGATCCAGGGGCGCCAGCGCCCGCGCCGCAGCATCCACCAGATCGCCACCGAGGCCAGCCCCGTGGCGAGCGTCACCGAGAAGCCGGCGACGTGCATTGCCTCGTGGGGGTAGTGGAGGATGTTCCAGGTGGGGGCGATGAGGAGGAGCGCCATCGCCAACATCCGCACTTTCGCCACTACGTACTCACCTTCGATACCGGCAGCGGCAAGCGCCGGGTCAGGGCGCCCCCACAGCGACGGAGCAGTCGCCTCTTTGGTGATGCTGTGCGTGAGGGTGGTGAAGAGCACGGCGATAGTGTCCCACCGATGAGGGACGATGGCAAGGGGCGCTGCCGCGCACCATCGCCGCGCCTTCAGCGTTGCGTCGCACACTGCCGGTGGTCTGCGCCCATCGTTCACGCGCGCCGAAGAGTTTCCGGCGCGTGCACGGCGACCACGACGCCGACCGCCGTATCGAGGGGATCGGCGTCATGAAGCTCGACGCGAAGTTGCTGAAGAAGTCGAGTCGAGCCCGCAGGGCTGCGCTCACTCAGCTTCCGCTGCGGACGATCAGTCGCGCGCGGTAGTCCGTGAGGGTGATCGCCTTGCGCGAATCCGTTGCCGGCGTCACGCGCAGCAGTTCGACCGTGGCGCCACCTTCCGTCACCAGCTTCGGCTCAGTGAAGGAGTGCAGCTCGACGCTCCGCGGTGTCCCCTCTCCCACCAGGACCGTGAAGCGAAGCGCCGCGTCGCCAGCCCAGACACAGATGGCGTCGATGGGGCACCGGGAATCGGCCGTGACCGTATCGAACCGAACCGTGACCGCCGGCGAGCCGAGCGCCGCCGTCTGGCCGACCGCGAGCTCGAATTCCTGGTTCGTGACGGCCTCGATGGAGGGGAGGAAAGGGGATGAGGCGGTGGATGCGCTGCCGCAGGCGGCACCCACGACAACCGTCAGGGCGCAGGCGAGCGAACGAACACGGACGAGGGAAGATGTCATGTCGGCTCCTGGTGAAGTGTGTTCCCTGCTGACACCGTGCATCGGGCACACCCCCTACGTCGCGATGCAGTCGCCGCGGGCATGCCCGGTACTACGCGTCGCCGCGCGCCTACGCGCTCCGGCACCACGCGCGCCGCAGGGTCAGTCAGCGGCGCATCGGGCCACTGCAATCCCCAAAGGCTTCTTGCGCTAGCGCAAGAATGCGTTAGCGTCTGCGTTCCGGATCGGCCCTCGCCTGTCCCGTCCCTGCAATCGCGGAGTGAGCATGCGCCCTTCCCACCGTTCGCGCGCCGTCCTGGCATTCCTGCTCCTCGGCGCCTGCGCTGCGCCCGCACCCGAAGCCGCGCCCCCGGTCGACGCGGCGGCGGTCAAGGACGCCATCCAGGCCCGCGAGCGGGAATGGTCTGCCGCGTACCTCAAGGCCGACGGTGCCGCCATCGCCGCGCTCTACACCGAGGATGCCGCCTCGATCCCGTCATCCGGTGACTGGCATCGCGGCCGCGCCGCCATCGCGCAAGACCTGCAGCCGCAATTCGATTCGGTCACGTTCACGGCGCGCGAGGACATCACCGAAGAGGTGATTCCTGCCGGGCCGGATTACGTGTTCGAGGTTGGCCACTACAGCGCCTCGGGGACCCAAAAGGTGGGAGGCAAGGCGCACACATCGAGTGGTCGCTACGTGGTTCTCTGGCGGAAGGACGCCGACGGTACGTGGCGCATCCACCGCGATCTGGGTAGCGAAGCCCCCGCCAAGCCGTAACAGATCGCGCGCCGTATCACGGCGCGCGCGCCGCCGCCAACTGCTCGACGTACTGCCGCAACCGCGACGGCGTCGGGTCGAGGGCGGCGGCGGCCTTGAGGTAGCCGAACAGGTCGCCGCCGAGCGGCAACGGCAGGCGTACTCCCCGGTGTAGGGCGAAGGCCGCGTTGTCCTCGATCACCAGCGCCGCCGACTGTCCGCCGTACGCCGCCGAAAGCCCGGCGTCGATCATGATGACCTTGCCACCGAATCGGGGCAGGATCGTCCCCGGGGTCACGGTATGCCCGATCACGACATGCGCCACGCCGAACCGGGCGAGGACGCAGTCCACGTGCACCGCCAGCACGGCCTCATCCTCCGTCGCCAGCCCCCGGTACCACAGCGGTCCCTCGGGATCCTCCGCGATGTTCCCCTCCGGGGGAGGAGCGTCGCCCCGCAGCGCCTGGCGCACGCCCGCGTTGAGTGCCGCGAGCGACGAGTCCACGTACCTGGGCCCGATCCCCCCATGCACGAAGAGGTAGTCATTGATCTTCACCGCTGCGGGGTTGCCGCGGATCCACGACGCGTAGCGCCCATTCCCCTCGAAGGCCATGCGATGCTCGACCCACCCCAGCGGGTGCTCGGCGAACCATTGCGCCTTGTACGCCTCGTCGTTGCGCCGCGCCGAGTCGGACAGCACATTCCAGGCCCGCGACTGCAGCTGACGGGACCGCGCGCCGCGAAACGCCTCGTACTCCCCCGGATGCACGTAGCGCAGGTCGCCCAACACGTTCATCGCCTCGTGGTTCCCGACCAGCGCGTGCACACGCCCCCCGGCCTTGAGCGCCTGCGGGGCGAGCGCCATGAGCAATTCCATCGCCTGGCGCGAATCGGGGCCGCGATCAGGGATGTCCCCGGTTTGCACCAGGTGCGTCCGCCCCCCCACCCACCGCGCCTTCGCGTCGATCACGCCGGCCTGGCGAAGAATCGTGACGAGCTGCTCGTAGTCCCCGTGCACGTCGCCCACCGCCACGATGCGCGACACCCCGGTGAATACGTCCTGCCCTGGGGCCACGCGGGACGCTACAAGCAAAGCCAGGATGAGTGTTGCCCGGACGGGTGAGCGCATGAAGTACGGGGTGAGCTTGCACGGACAATACCCCACGGGCGCTCCGTCGGCAGCGGCCGACCCGCAATTCGCGACCGGCTGGTCGAGAACCGAGCCGACGCGCGCTAGTTCCTCGTCCCCCGCTTGAGGTCGAAGATCACCGAGCGATGGCACGACGGGCAGAGGAACCACTCCCGCCGCCGCGCGTATCCGAGCCCGAACGACCCGCCCCCGATCGATCGCCGCGTCATCGCCACCGAGCATCGCGGACACATCGCCGCCTCCCCGGCGGCCACAGCCCGCCGGACGTCCGCCTCTTCC
>DAIESF010000256.1 GCA_027346425.1 Gemmatimonadota bacterium
TCCGCTTCGGCGGCTTCGGTCCCGACGTCGAGTTCATCGACCGGGCCTTGGCGTACACCTTCTCGGTATGCGCCATCGATGCGCGCCACATCGCAGTCGGAGGCTTCTCCGACGGCGCTTCGTACGCCCTCTCGCTCGGACTGGCCAACGGCGACCTGTTCAGCCAGGTGATCGGCTACTCGCCGGGCTTCTTCGTGTCGTCCACGGCGCGCGGCAAGCCGGAGATCTTCATCTCGCACGGAATCCAGGACACCGTGTTGCCGATCAGCCAGAGCAGTCGGATTCTCGTACCGAAGTTCCGTTCGCAGGGCTACTCCGTGGAGTATCAGGAATTCACCGGCGGGCACGACGTGCCGCAGGCGATATCCGATGCGGCGATGAACTGGTTGCAGTCGAGATATCACTCGGCGTGAAGGGGTCGTAGTCGAGGTACTGCGGTTAGCAGCGGGTGTTCAGTACCGAGATCGACTACGACGTGCTAGATCGGCCGCGCTGGTCCACCAACACGGGGGGCTTTGCCGCCGACTCGATGAACTACGGCTTCCGCTACACGACGTATCCCAAGACGCTGAACGTGACCGCCCGGAATGGCGCGTTTGTCGTGTGGCGCAACCGGAATGCGACCGACAGCGTGTGGATGGACCTGACGGGGTGGGTCGACTCGGTGGTGACGCGGCTGTTCTCACCGATTTGACCCTCGGCTCGGCGGCGATCAGCATCGGGCGCACGGGCGAACGGCTGCCGGAACCGTGGACCTATCCGTACTTCCAGCGCGCCACCGCCTACTCGGCGCGCCACGAGGACGCGAACAGCTACTACAACGTGTCGGGGCTCCAAGCCAAGTACGGGCGGAGCTACGCCTTCGAGTCAGGGGCGGGGCGGATGACGCAGCTGAGTCACCCGTGGGGGGGGTGGTAAGCTCCCCCCTCCTTGAAACCGCCGGGTCAAGTCCTGCCCTATCTCACCCCCAACCCAAGCCGGGTGCCCAGTTCCACGCACGTGCGCCTGACCACTCCGTCCAACCTCTCCAGCATCCCCGACTCGCCGCCGAGGCGCGCCACGTCGTGCAAGACTTCGGGCAACGCCCGCTCCACGCGCTGCACGACATCCTCCGCCATCTCTCGCGCCACCGCTGGCGCCACCCCGAATTCGCGCGCCGCAGTCGTCAGGCTCGCGGGAGTCAGCGCCTGGGGCAGCGTTGTCCCCCCGAAGTACAGAGCGAACTCGCGATCGAGCCCCTCGTACACCGCGGTCACCACGACGTCGTACGCCGGCGCAAGGCGTACGATGTTGGCGTCGACATAGACCACGCTGACATTCTTGGCATGGGCGTCGTAGTTCCCCATCGCGGCGTTGGCCACGGCCCAGCGCAAGAGCTGTTCGCGATCGTCGAGGGGGTTTGCGCTGGCCCGGTTGAGGACTGCTGCAAGCGCCTGGTAGGTCGGGGCGCCCTGCCTGGCGTATTTCTGCCGAGACAGGTGACCGGTGAGCTGGCATCCGTCTTCGGCGTGCAGCCGACGGACGTTCCCATCTGTGGCCACGACGCGGTCGAATCGGACCGACTCGTGGCACTGGGGCGCGAGGAGACACCGGGCACTGGTCGCGGTCGGCACGCCGGCGGCGGCCATGAGACGCATGCCCACCATCTCCGCCTCGAGGAGGGCGGGAAACTGCGCAGTGGCGCGCTTGACGACGACGGTGGTGGGGGCGCCGTCGCGCGGGAGGCGATACTCCGGCCGATCGCCGTCGAATGGTGGCATGCGCCAGAGGACGAGCTTGGGCTGTGTTCCCGAGAGCGAGGCGCGACCGGTGACCTGTCGGAGCAGCCCGCCAGCGACGGAAAAGGCGCTGTCAAGTGCGGCGGCGGAGACGTCGTCGTACTCCACGCGCGCGGGCGGCGGCGCGTCCTCGGGCCACAGCTGCAACGCACCAGCACATTCGCCGCCGACCACGCCCAAAAGCCCAACGGTGTCGCCGGCTGAGTGCTTGGTGGCCTGCCCTAGCGCCTCACGCAGACTCCCCTCGGGGAGGAGGTTCTCGAAGATGGCGGCCGCGTCGGCGCCGACATACGGCTTGGCGCGCACAGGGCACCGCAGCCCGACGGCGAATTCCGGTCGCCCCTCGGCGACGACGTCGGCATCGTACGTGAAGCGCACGTCACCGCTCGGGGCGGTGTCGAGGCGGCCCACACGCCGCGCATCGCGCCAGACGGTCAACGCGGTCACGCGTCCTCGTCCTGGAACGAGAATGTCGGATCGCGGGGGACCAGGACGACGTCGAGCCCGAGATCGGTCAGGATCTGCAGCGTCAGGTCGAGCTGGGACCCTCCCTCGCCGCGCTCCAGGCCACCGAGCATGCTGCGGCTGACGCCGAGCCGACGGGTGGCGTCGACCTGGCGGCCGAGCGCGCGCGCGCGCGCGACACGCACGACGTCACCCACATCCTTGGGGGTGAGTACCCGTACTCCCCGTTTTGCTGCGTCGACGGGCGGCTTGGGGAGTTGGGTGAGGTCCGCGGGTTTGGGGCGTGGCATGCGTGTCGTCGCGGTTTATGTATCCTATGGGGTACGTACTGCAGAAGCTGCCTCTAAGTACTCTATGACAGTCATAAACAGTAGTCAACGCCGTATGCATCCTAAACCGTACATAGCTTCACCGATCACGCCACCGCGCCACGACCGCCAGTGCTCCCCTCAGTCGCTCATCCCCGACCCCCGTCACGGATTCCACCCGCGCCCCAACCTCCCGCAACCGTGTCCCAAACGCCGAGTGCAGCTCGAGGCGCTTCTCGGGCTGGTCGCGCACGCCGTCCGCGGTCCATGGAAGGTCCGGTTCGCAGAGGAGATACAGGTCGCCGAGCCGCTCCCGCGCCGCGGCCATGATCCACTCGGGGCATGCCCCGTAGTAATGCTCGGCGTACACCGTGGTGCTCACGAGGTCGGTGTCAAGCACCAGCGGGGGGGCGTCGCGCCTGGGCCCGAACTGGACACGCCAGCGCTCGATCGCCGCATCTTCGACGGCCACTTGTCCGCGCGCAATGGGCTCCACGTCGGCCGACGTCAGCGCCCGCCCCACCAGCTCGGCATAGGTGCGCGAGTACTCGGGGACCCACAGCGATCCCAACGCCTTGGCGAGCGCCGCGGCCAGCGTGGTCTTCCCGGTGCTCTCCCCGCCGGTGACCACGATGCGCGGGACGCGAGCTCGAATCTCAGGGGCGGGCGCCTCGGGCTCAGGCGACATGGAGGATCACTGCCGTCAGCTGCATCGCACGCTCAGGCGACCACGATAGCGCGACGGGCATCGTACGACCGCTTCCAGTCGCGCAGCCCCAGCACTGCAAGCAGAAGGAACACGCCGTACTGGAACGCGGTGAAGTTCAGGTGCTTGAGGAAGATGAACATCCAGACGTACACCACGTCCAGCACGATCCAGAGCGCCCAGTTCTCCAGGATCTTCCGCGTCATCATCCACTGGGCGATGAGGGAGAACACGGAGAGCGTGGCGTCGAGGTAGGGAAGCGAGGCGTCGGTGTTCCTGTGCAGCAACCACCCGAGAGCGGCGGAGCCGGCGAGGCCGATGGCGCCTAACGTGACGGCGAGACGTGGCGACAGGCGTGAGACGTGCAGCTCGGTACGGTTCTCGCCGCCGAACTTCCACTCATACCAGCCATAGAAGGAGAGGACCAGGTAGATGACCTGGAGTCCCATGTCGGCGTACAGCTTCTCGCGAAAGAAGAGGACGGCGTAGAGCCCCACGTTGACGATGGCGGTGGGCCAGCTCCAGATGTTTTCCCGGGTGCTGAGCCAGACGCTCACCAGCCCGAACGCCACCGCGGTCCCCTCGAGGGGGGTGAGCGAGGCCGCGAGGGAGCGCCAGAGGTCGCCGATCATGCGGCGAAAGCTACGGCGCGGCGCGGCGGCGGGGCTACTGCGGGCGAATTCTCAGGATGCGATCGTCCTGCGCCCCGGGCGAGCCGCGCCCGTCGCGATTGCTGGTGCCGAGGTAGACGCTCCCATCGGGAGCGACGGCGATGGCTCGCAGGCGCCCGTACGCTCCGTCGAAGAGGCGCTGCTGCGTCACGACGCTCCGGCCATCGGCCGAGAGCTGCAACCGATACAGGGCGCTCCCCTTGAGCGTGGTGAAGAGGAGGGAGCCGCGCCAGGCGGGGATGAGCGAGGCGTCGTAGTACACGACCCCGGCCGGGGCGATGGTCGGAGTCCAGGTGGCGAGTGGCTCGGCGACGTTGTTGGCGGTGCAGAACGTCCGTTCGCCGGCGCCAGCGTCACCGTCGCACATCCCGCGCACGTTGGGCCAGCCGTAGTTGCGCCCCGATTCGATGCGGTTGACCTCGTCGTTGTCGCTGGGGCCGTGCTCGGTGGAGTAGAGGGCGCCGCCGGGGGCGAAGGCGAGCCCCTGCGGGTTGCGGTGCCCCATGGTGTAGACGTAGCCGCCGAGTGTGTTGCCCGGCGCCGGCGCCCCGTCGAGGGTGAGGCGGAGGATCTTCCCGGCGAGCGAATTGCGGTCCTGCGGCAACGCGGTGTTGGATGCGTCGCCCATGGTGACGTACAGCAGCCGGTCGGGGCCGACGGCGAGGCGGGCGCCGTTGTGGACGGAGCTGCCGGGGAGGTTGTCGAGGAGGACCTCGGGGGCGCCTAACGACGTGCCGCTCCAGCGCATGCGCACGACGCGGTTGCGGGTGGAGCCCGACGCCGAGTAGGTGTGGGCGGCGTAGACCCAGGGCTGGGTGACGAAGTCGGGGTGGAAGGCGAGCCCCATGAGCCCCCCTTCACCGATCTCGCTCACGGCGACCGTCCCGGCGCGGGTGACGGCGCCGGTGGCTGGGTTCACGCGGGAGATGGTCCCGGGGCGCTCGGTGACCCAGATGGCGC
>DAIESF010000278.1 GCA_027346425.1 Gemmatimonadota bacterium
CATGACCTCGTCGCGCGAAGTGTGCGAGCAGCTGTTGCAGGATGCGCTGGATGGGGGGGGGAAGGACAATGTCACTGTGATTGTGGGGCGCGCGGTGCGGCGGGAGACGGAGGGCGGGGCGCGCTAGGGAAGCTCTGCACAGGTGGTGCTAGCGCTCAGATGCATCATCGGTGGGCGGATCAGGCCACCGCCGCGGCCGATTCGGCCGTTGGATCCGGCGCGGCGGGGCGGGGCGAGGGCACTCGTCCCGCGGGAGCGCCCCCCCCGCGGGGCGTCGGGCGGCCGTCCGCGCCGCCGCCGCTCACACCAGGCACGGGACAAAGTCCCGCGGGAGCATGCGACGGCGCAGGAGGTACAGATTGGCGAGCCCAAACATCGTCTGCGCCCGCGCCAGGTTCTTCGCGAGCCCCCGATAGCGGACCTTCCCGAAGCCCCAGAGTCGCTTGACCACGTGAAAGGCATGCTCCACCCGCGCGCGCCGCTGCGAACGCCGGCGATTGATACGCTTCTCGTAAGCCGTGAGCGGCCGCGACGGGGTTCCCCGTCGATTCACGCGATAGCGCCCGCCCGCCAGCTGCCACTGCACGCGATGGTCCTCCTTCCAGTACGCCTGATCCCCGTAGAGGTCGGCCTCTTCGCCATGCAACAGATCCGGCAGCTGCGTGATGTCCGCGGCCGCCGCGTCGGTCGCCTTCACGTGATGGACGACGCCCTGCAGGTCCGTCCCCACATGCACCTTCATCCCGAAGTGCCAGTCCTTCCCTTTGCGGGTTTGCCGCATCTCGGGATCCCGCGCTTTCTCCGTGTTCTTCGTCGATGGCGGCGCCGCAATGATCGTCGCATCGACCAGCGTGCCCTGCTTGAGGAGCAGCCGTTTCTCCGTCAGCAGCGTCTGGATCTCGGCGAAGAGCACGGCGGTCAGGGCGTGCCGCTCCAGCAGATGCCGAAAGCGCAGGATCGTGCTCTCATCCGGGATGAGGTCGTCGCCCAATTCCACCTGCGCGAAGCGTCGCATCGACTCGCTGTCGTAGAGCGCGTCCTCGGCCGCCGGATCGGACAGGTTGAACCACTGCTGCAGGAAGTAGATGCGCAGCATCCGCTCGAGCCCGATGGGCTGCCGCCCCTGTCCCGCTTTGGGATAGTGGGGGGCGATCACGGCCAGCAACCGGGCCCACGGGATCACGGCGTCCATTTCGGCCAGGAAGCGCTCGCGCCGGGTGACCTTGCCCTTCTGGGCCCATGCCATCGAGGCAAACGTGCGCTGCTGGCTCATGCGGCGGACTCCGGAGGAGGAGGACACGACGGGCGGCGACAGACCGCCGCCAATATAGCATAGTTAGGCACCCTTGTGCAGAGTTTCCCTAGCGAGCGCGAGAACAACGATCTGTAACGCGACCTTACGCATGTGGTAAACCCTCCGCTTCCCAATTGGCGCCACACGATGCGACGCCGCCGTCTACAAACTGTCTTTTGACAGCGAGGGAATGGGCGTCCGACGATCGGCCGCGCGCCTAGGCGCCCGCCTCGACGCGCGCCGCCACCGGGTAGTGGTCGGAACCGTAGCGGTCACCTGCCACCGCGTGCGTTGCGCCCATCCCGTCGGGCAGGCGGAAGAAGAGGTGGTCGAGCGTCAGGCCGGGGACGAAGCCCGGCGTGCCAAGCGTGCGCCTAGTGGTCGCCGTCCTCGCGTGCGGGAAGGCCTCGTGCAGAATGCGCACCGCCTCTTCGCGATGGCCGCGAAACCAGGTGTTGAGGTCGCCCCCGATGACCACCGCGGTCGCGTCGGCGTAACGCGCGGCCGTGGCTCGTGCCTGCTCCGCGCGCGCCGTCCCAAAGCTCCGATGCATGCGTCCCCACGACGAGCGAAGGTCGAGGTGCAGGTTTACCAGCTGCAAATCGAGTGCCTCACCCATGGTCGTTCTGGTGCGAATGCGCGCAGCCACCGCGACACGTCGCTCGCGCTCCACAGGGAGTTCGAGGGCCTCGAGGTCGCCGAGCGGGATCGAAGAGAGGATCGCGTTCCCGCGGTCTTCCGCCGGATCACCGGCCCCGCCGTTGCGCACCGAGGGGACGTAGAACAGGTGCAACCCGTGCTGCTGCGCCACCTCCTCGATAGACGGCCGGCGGCGCCTCAGCGCCCTCGGGGCGATGCGCTTCCCGTGCTTGCTCCCGAGACGCGCTCGCTCCGGGACGTCGCCCCCCGTTCGAACGGCTTCCTGAAGAAGCAGCACGAAGTCCGATCGGGGGGAGCCATGCAGGCATCCGCGCCGGACATCGCGAATGAGCGAGTCGATGTCGCCGCCGCCCCCCTGCATGTTCCACGACACAATGCCCAGGGCGTCGATCGCGACGTCTCGCGAAGTGTCGCTCGGGCGATATTCGAGCGCCGGCCCGATCCCCTCACACCAGGGGGCGTGCGCGTCGCTCCACCGGCCACTCCAGGTGATTCGGTTCGCGGGAGCTGGGGACGCGTCGACGCGAAGCTGGCGACAGGGGGGCACTGCTAACAGGGGCGTGGCGTGCGGACGCGTGTGAGGTGCTGCGGTCATTCCCTCGGCTGCCGCGGGAGCGACAGCGAGCGGGAGGCGTAAACGAAGGGCGCCGCGTGGCCGCGGCGCCTGCTCCAGCCAAACATGCATCGTTGGTAGTAGCCCGCGATCGGGCCAGAAGTTCCCTGCGGCGCGTTACTCGCGAGCCCGTACCCGCAGCGCAGCTATAGCGATCGTACGCATGCGACGATGCGCGCGATTGCCGCATCCAACTCCGCGGTCGCCGACGCGAACGACAGCCGCAACCGCCCCTCGCCGCGCGGACCGAACGCCGTCCCGTCGATCGCGGCGACGCCGAAATCCTCGAGCAGTCGTGCAGCGAATTGCGCAGACGTCAGGCCGTGCCGCGAGAGCAGTGCCGACAAGTCGGGAAATACGTAGAACGCGCCGTCGGGCGCTGCGCAGGTGACGCCCTCGATGGCGTTCAGGCCGCGCACAAGGAAATCGCGTCGCGCGCGATACACCTCAACCTGCCGGCGCACCGAGTCCTGCGGGCCGGTGAGGGCGGCAACACCGGCGCGCTGGATGAACGGGGCGACGCACGTGTGGCCGTTGGTGGCGAGCATGATGAGCGGTTCGACCCACGGGCGAGGCGCGACGACGTATCCCAGGCGGTACCCCGTCATCGCATACGTCTTGGAGAAACCGTCCACGACCAGCGTGCGCTCTCGCGCGCCGACGAAGGCCGCGAGGGTGGGTGCATACGGCGCGTCGTACACGAGGCGGGTGTAGATCTCGTCGGTGACGGCGACGAGGTTGTGCCGTTCCACGAGCGCGGCCAGTCGCGCCATGGCGGCGCTGCCTAACGCGCCTCCCGAGGGATTGTTGGGGGAGTTGAGGAGAATGGCGCGCGTGCGGGGTGTGATGCGGGCCTGGATGTCGTCCACATCGGGGGCGTTGCGGCTGTCCATCGCGTAGCCCACGGGGGTCGCGCCCGCGAATCGCACGACGGACGTATAGATGGGGAACCCCGGGTCGGGAACCAGAACCTCGCTCCCCGGCTGGGCGGCGGCGAGGATCGAGTAGAATACCGCCGTCTTGGCGCTCGGGGTCACGATCACCTGGTCGGCGTCGGCATGGACCCCGCGCGCGTGCAGGTCGGCGGCGATCGCTTCTCGCAGGTCGGGGATGCCGTTCACCGCCACGTAGCGGGCATCGCCGTCGCGTAGCGCTCGAATCGCGGCCTCGGTCACGTGAGGCGGCGCCGGCACGTCGGGGGCGCCGAGTTCCAGGTGGATCACGTGGCGCCCATTGGCCTCGAGAGCCTGCGCCCGCCGGAAGACGTCGATTGCCCCCTCGCCGGCCAGCAGGTCGAGGCGCGACGAGAGGGAGGGGAAGGTAGCGAGGGACGGAACCGTCACGGGCAGGGTGGCCGGAGGTTTGAGATGATCGGTGAGGTCATCGCGCGTGCGCGGTCAGGGAACCCGCTCGAACCCCGCCATGGCGAAGTGTTCATCGAGGGCCAACGCATACCGAAGCTTTCGCAAGCGCATCACCTCGAAGCTCACCGCATCGGCGAGGCTCAGTCGCTTGTCGCGAAAGCGGCGTAACCAGCGATCGACGGCGGCGCGCTCCAGCGTGCGGTCGACGAAGACGACCGTGTGCGTGGGGTCCTGATACAGGCTGTCGAGAAAGCGAACGCTCTCGGCCCCTCCGCGGAATCGCGTCAACAGCGTCTGCATCTCCGCCACCACGAGGTTGGTCGTGACCAGGGGAACGCCGTCCTCGATCCACTCGCGATAGGCCTCGAACGATGGCGCGTGCTTCGCCTCCTTCGGACTCAGCGCCGCGAACCACCCTGAGGTATCGAGAAACACCCCGCTCACGAGCGCTTCGTGCGCTTCGTGCGCTTCGGGCGATAGGTGTCGGCGAGCACCTCGTCGTGGTGGTCCGCGACCCCCGCGCGCCAGCCCGAGGCGTCGCCCTCGGCGACGAATCGTAACATCGGGCTTCCGCCGCCGTGTCCGGCCGCGAAGCCGCGCAGGCCACGGCGCAGAATCTCCGCCTTGGTCAGCCCTGTCTCGTCGGCGAGACGCGCCAGCAAGGCGCTATCGTCGGCCTCCAGGTACACCTGGACGGGCTCGCGGACGCGCTTTGGAGCGGAATCATGTGACGACATGCATGTAAAATGCTGTGCACATTACATGATCGCAAGTGCATGATCGCATCGGGCGTGGGACCTGGCGACCCCGTCGCTCGTACCGGAACGCGCAAAGGCCCACGCCTTTCGGCGCGGGCCTTTGCGAGTCGGACAGCTCCCGAGGAGGGACTCGAAGCCCCGACATGGTGATTAACAGTCACCCGCTCTACCACCTGAGCTACTCGGGATCAGGTCGCGAAAAGTAGACGCCCCGCCCCACCCGGTCAACCCACGGCGCTCGCTCGAGCGCTATCAGTCCAAGTTCCCTCAAATCAACCGCTTACATTCGCCGTAACTGCGCCATCAACGCCTGCCGGATGTCCCGCAGCTCGTGCACCGCCCGCACCCCCTCGGCGCCGCGCCTGAGGAATGACAGCCCGACCTCGTTCCCGGTCAGGAGAAAGTCGGTGAGCACCACCGTGTAGTACCGGCCATCCGCAACCGGGACATCGCCCACATGCACCCCTCCTGCCGCGTCGAGGGTGGCACCGGCGACGTGCAGGTAGCCACCGCTTCCCGCATTCGCCCGCCCGACCTGCAGGACGCGCCGTAGGAGCGCACCGCTCAACTCGGCGCGCACGATGTTCCCTCCGAACGGGAGAATGCGGATCACGTCGTACTGGGTGATCGGGCCGGACGGGACGACGTCGTCGATCCGGATCGATCCCCCATTGAAGATCGCGACCTCGGCGTCGGGCGCCTCCGCGCGCATGCCGGCGAGGATGGCGTCGCTCAAGGCGCCCGCGCGTGTGCGCACGACACTCTCGCGACCGTCGAGCGGCGCACGCAGCACCGCGACGACGCTCTCCGGCGCGAAGCCCTGCGCGCGATAACCGGCAAAGGCGCGGTCGATCCACCGCTGGACCTCGGCGCCAACGACGCTGTCGGTAGTTAGGGAACCGGTGATGGGGACGAGGGTGCTGTGCACGCGCGGGCGCGTCCCGCGCGCCCCCACCTCGACCCGCACCACGGCGACGGTACGTACGTTGGCGTCGCCCTTGATGATGGGGGTGAAGTGGGCGCCGCGCTGCAACAGGTAGTTCTCGTGCTCGTGCCCGCCGAGGATCAGGTCGATGTCGGGAATGGCCTCGGCGACGCGCTGGTCGTCGGCGATGGCGAGGTGCGTCAGCGCGACCAGGACGTCCACGGAGTCGCGGATCATGGCGGCATGTGCGCGCAACGACGCGAGGGGCTCTTCGTAGCGCACCCATGGCTGCGGGTTGGCCGGGAGCACGACGCCGAGGAGGCCCACCCGGACGGTGCGTTCGCCAGATGCAATGGAGACGATGGCGTGCGGGACGATGCCGGGAAAGGGGCGCCCGGCGCTGTCGGTCACGTTCGATGCCACATAGCGGAAGCGCGACTCGGCCAGGCGCGAGCGAAAGGCCGCCTCGGGTATGTCGAACTCGTGGTTGCCTAACGTCGTCCAGTCGAGGCCCAGGGCATTGAGGACGGCGACCATCTGCCGCCCGGCCAGGCGTTCGCCATCCACGCGTGCGGTGCCGAGGGCCGACGGGGAGACGAAGTCGCCGCCGAGGGTGGTGAGGACCGGGCCGGCCGAGTCGGCCAGTCGCCGCCGCAGGGTGGCGACCCGCGCCAGCCCCCCCGAGCGCCCCCCCTCGACCGGGGTGATCTCGTAGACGTCGTTGAAGTGGAGGATGGTGAAGTGCGCCGTCCCGCCGGCCGCCGCGGCAGGGGAGGCGCCCCCAACTCCGCCGAGGGTCGTCGTGCTCCGCGCACACCCCGCCACCAACGTCATGGTGAGCGCGATGGCACTCGCGCGCGCAAGTCGAATCCTGGTCATGTGTCGACGGGCTCCTGGCGGCAGTCGCGACATAACCTAGCGAGCGAGGTTGGAGGAGGAAGTCGGCACGGCGCACACAGCGCATGGCTTCCACTCGGCCGCGCCACGGTACCCGTTCTCCGACACGCGCCACAGATGCTTTCCCGACTTACGGCGTTCCTCTCGCGCCTACCTGCTACTTCGCCGCCCGCGCACGCCACGCTCACCCAGCACCTCCCGCAGGAATCGCCCCGTGTGCGACCCCTCGGTGGCCATCACCTCTTCCGGCGTCCCCATCGCCACGATCCGTCCGCCGCCGTCGCCTCCGTCCGGGCCGACGTCGATGACCCAGTCGGCGAGTTTGATGACGTCGAGGTTGTGCTCGATGAGGAGGACGGTGTGCCCGCCCTCCACGAGGCGGTCGAGGACCTCGGCGAGCTTGCGGACGTCCTCCAGGTGCAACCCGGTGGTGGGCTCGTCGAGCAGGTAGAGCTTGCGTCCGGCGGACTTGGCCGAGAGGGTGAGTTCGCGGGCGATCTTCACCCGCTGGGCCTCGCCGCCGGAGAGCGTGGTGGCCGGTTGCCCCAGCCGCAGGTAGCCGAGCCCCACCTGCTGCAACTGCCAGAGTGCCTGCCCCAGCCTTTCCTCGTACGGGAAGAAGCGGATCGCCTGGTCCACCGTGAGCTGCAACACGTCGTGGATACTCTTGCCGAAGAGCGTGACCTCCAGCACCTCGGGCTTGAATCGGCGGCCGGCGCAGTCGTCGCAGGGGACGAAGACGTCGGCCATGAAGACCATCTCCACTTCGAGGTAGCCGGCCCCCTCGCACTGCTCGCAACGCCCGCCCTTCACGTTGAAGGAAAAGGTCGACGCCGTGTACTTGCGCTGTCTGGCCAGCGGGAGTGCCGCGAAGATGCGCCGGATCTCGTCGTACGCCTTGATGTACGTGACCGGGTTGGAGCGGGGCGAGCGCCCGATCGGCTCCTGGTCGATGAGGACGACCGCGTCGAGCGACTCGACACCGGTGAGGGTGTCGTAGGCCCCAACCTTCTCTCCCAGGTGCTGCTTGGCGCTGTGCTCTCCCGTCAGGCGGTACTCGAGGGCGCGATACAGCACGTCGTGGACGAGGGTGCTCTTCCCCGACCCCGACACGCCGGTGACGGCGGTCAGGGTGCCTAACGGGATGCGTACGTCGACCCCCTGCAGGTTGTGCTCGCGCGCCCCGGTGAGCGTGAGCCAGCGGGGGCCGCTGCGCCGGCGCGTGTCGGGGAGCGGGATGGTGCGCGCCCCGGTGAGGTACTGCCCGGTGAGCGGCGACCCGGCGGCGTCGGCGACCGGGCCGTCGAAGACGACGTGTCCCCCCTGCTCGCCGCTGCCAGGGCCCAACTCGATCATGTGGTCGGCCATGCGGATCGCCGTCAGGTCGTGCTCGACGATGAGCACCGTGTTGCCCCGGTCACGCAAGCGCGCGAGGAGCGCCAGCAACCGGTCGAGGTCACGGGCGTGCAGCCCGATCGACGGTTCATCGAGGACGTACAGCGTGTCGACCAGCGACGAGCCTAACGCGTTAGAGAGCGAGATGCGCTGCGCCTCGCCCCCCGACAGCGAGCGCGTGGCCCGGTGCAGGGTGAGGTAGGTGAGCCCCACGTCGCAGAGGAAGCGCACCCGGTCGCGCGCCTCGCGCAAGATGTGGTCGGCCACCTGCTGCTCGAACGGCGAGAGCGTGAGCTCGTCGAGCCAGGCGCGCAACCGGTCGATGGGGAGCGACGCCACGTCGGCGATGGTGAGTCCCGCCACCCGCACGTTGAGGGCGTCGGGCTGCAGCTTGCTCCCGTGGCACGTCCCGCACTCCCTGGCCGACTGGTACTGCCGCAGGAAGACGCGGATGTACTGCTTGTAGCGCTTCTCCTCGAGGTCGCGGAGGAACGGGAAGATTCCCTTGTACCCGCGCCCGGTGTGGTGCAGGAGTTCGTGACGCTGGTCGGGGGCGAGCGACGCCCATGGGGCATCGGGGTCGATCCCTTCCTTGCGCGCGAACTCGACGACCGCCCGCCGTTTGGCCTCGTAGCGCGGCATCGTCCACGGGTGGATGGCGCCGTCGCGCACCGACCGCTCCACGTTAGGCACGATGAGCGACTCGTCATACTCCAGCACCGCGCCGAAGCCGTTGCACGTGGAACAGGCGCCGCGCGGGTTGTTGAAGCTGAACAGTTGCGGCGTCGGCGACGGGGCGCGCGTGCCGTCGTTGGGACACTCGAAGCGTTCGGTGAAACGGAGAAGACGAGAAGACGAGACGACGAGAGGACGAGAGGCGGATTGCCGGGGGGCATCCTCGTCTTCCCGTCTTCTCGTCTTCTCGCCTTCTTGAACCACCACCGCACAATCCCCCTCACCTTCGCGAAAGGCCGTCGACACCGCTTCGGCGATGCGCCCGCGAAGATCGGGAGACGCCGCCACCCGATCCACGACCACCACCAGCTCCCCCACCTTGGTGAGATCGAGCTTCTCCGCCGCGAAATCGTCCACATGCAGCGTACGGCCATCGGCGACGACCCGCAGGAACCCCTGGGCGCGGAGGTTCTCGACCACCACGGCGTGCGTCACCTTGGTCGAGAGCCGCAGCGGGAAGCCGATCAGCATCCGCGTCCCCTCAGGGAGGGCGAGGAGCTGGTCGGTCACCGAGTCGACGGTGTCGGGCGTCATCTCGCGCCCGCACACCGGGCAGAAGGTGTGCCCCACGCGCGCCCACAGCAGGCGCAGGTAGTCGTAGATCTCCGTCGCCGTCCCCACGGTCGAACGCGACGACCTGGTGGGGTTCTTCTGCTCGATCGCGACGGCGGGGGAGATCCCGTCCACGGTGTCGACGTCGGGCTTTTCCATGCGCTCGAGGAACTGCCGCGCGTACGACGACAGCGACTCCACGTACCGGCGTTGCCCTTCGGCGTAGATCGTGTCGAACGCCAGCGACGACTTGCCAGAGCCCGATGGCCCGGTGATGACGGTGATCGCGCGGCGCGGGATGGCCACGTCGATCCCCTTGAGGTTGTGCTGCCGGGCGCCCCGGATGACGATCGCGTCCTTCACCCCCCAAAACTAATCGCCGCCCTCCCGCTCGCGGGCTCCGCCGCCTCCGGCTAGCCTTCCTTCGGCATGTCAAACCCTCCCCCCGATCCCACCGAAGAAGAGGTCCTCGGCAAGGCGTACGACGCCCGCCTCGCCCGGCGCCTGCTGCGCTACGCCTGGCCCTACCGCGGGGTCATCGTCGCCTCGCTGGCGCTCCTGATGGCGGATGGCGCCTTGCAGCTGGTGGGCCCGCTCCTCACCCGACACGTGATCGACGTCGCCGTCCCGGCGCGCGATAGCCGCGACATTGCCCGCTCGGCGCTCCTGTTCGCGACCACACTCCTGGCGCAGTTCGCCTGCAGTTACGGCGAGACCGTGCTGACCGCGCGGCTCGGGCAGCGCGTCATGCACGACCTGCGCACGCAGCTCTTCGCGCACCTCCAGCGACTCCCGGTCGCCTTCTTCCACCGAAACCCGGTAGGGCGACTGGTCACCCGCGTCACCGCTGACGTGGAGTCGCTCAACGAGCTGTTTACCTCGGGCGTGGTCGCCGGACTCGGCGACCTCTTCACCCTCCTGGCCATCAGCATCCTGATGCTCGTGGTCGACTGGCGGCTTGCCCTCGCCGCCTTCGTCGTCATCCCCTTCGTGGTCCTCGCGTCGAACGTCTTCCGGGTGCGTGTGCGCGAGGCGTATCGCGCCATCCGCACGCGCCTGGCGCGCATCAACGCCTTCCTGCAGGAACGCCTGTCGGGAGTGCGCGTGGTGCAGCTGTTCGGTCGGGAGTCGGAGGAGGCGCGCCGCTTCGATCGCCTCAACGCCGACCACCTCGATGCGCACCTCAAGTCGATCACCGTCTACGCACTGTACTTCCCGATCATCGAACTCCTGACCACGGTGGCGATTGCCATCATCCTCGTGACGGGGGCCGCGCGGGTCGACGTGGGGACGATGACCGTCGGGACGGTGGCCGCCTTTCTCCAGTTGGTGCGCCGCTTCTTCGAGCCACTGCAGGACCTGTCCGACAAGTACAACACGCTGCAGCAGGCAATGGCAGCCAGCGAGCGGATCTTCGGGCTGCTGGATGAACCAAACGGGAGACGGGAGTCGGGAGATGGGGGAACACGCGGCGGCGCGGAACGCCTCGGTACGCCCGTCTCCCGTCCCCCAACACCCGTCTCGATCGAATTCCAAGGGGTCTGGTTCGCCTACCCCTCATCACGGTCCAGCGCTACCAGTCCGGAGCAGCACGAGCCGCAGTGGGTGCTGCGGGACGTGAGCTTCACCGCCCGCCCCGGCCAGACGCTGGCCATCGTCGGGCATACCGGGGCCGGGAAGACCACGATCATCAACCTCCTCCTGCGGTTTTACGAGGCGCAGCGCGGCCGCATCCTGGTCAACGGAGTCGACGTGCGCACCATTCCCGTCGAGGAGGTGCGCCGGGTGATCGGCTACGTGCAGCAGGACATCTTCCTCTTCGCGGGCGACATCGCGTCGAACATCAGGCTGTCGGCTCCGCTCCCTCTCGACGAGGTTCGGCGGGCGGCGGAACGGGTCGGGGCCGACCGCATCGTGCAGCGCCTCCCGGGTGGCTACGACTATGAGTTGGGAGAGCGGGGGAGTTCGGTGAGCGTCGGCGAGCGGCAGCTCCTCTCGTTCGCGCGCGCCATTGCCGCCGATCCTGCGGTCCTCGTCTTGGACGAGGCGACCAGTGCGGTGGACAGCGAAATCGAGGGGGAGATACAGCGGGCCCTCGCCGAGCTGATGCGGGGGCGAACCACCATTGCCATCGCACACCGCCTGAGCACGATTCGCGACGCGGATGAGATTCTTGTCATGCACCATGGCGAGGTGCGGGAGCGCGGGACACATCGCGATTTGCTGGAGCACGACGGGCTCTACGCCCGCCTCTGGCGCCTGCAGCGAGGAGTGGCGAGGGGCGCATAACCAAGCGCTGCTGCAGCTTGCGGCCCCTGCGGTTGGCGCAATAGTTTCCCCCACTTGATCGGGCATGGCCCGTGCAGGATTGCGATTGCCCCCACTCCGCGCCGTTCCCGACTCTCACCCGAACGCATGCCCTATCTCCAGCACAACGATGCGCAGTTCCAGCTCGCCCAGGGCGAGACGCGCGTCGGCCGGGGAACAGGAGCTGACATCCGCGTCCCGCCGGGCGAAGAGCCCGGGGATGCAGGGGACGTCGCGCTTGTGGCCATTTCCATCGGCGCGACGGGCAGCGCGTCGCTGCGGGTTGTGCACGGCGACGCGGGCGTCTTCGTGAATGGCATCCCCATCGGGCGCGAACCTGCTCCGCTCCTGCATGGCGACCGCGTCGTCATCGACGGGTGCGAGCTGCGCTTCGCCGATGAGGCCCAAACGGGGGATACGCAGGAGATTCCCACGCAGGGTGAGGTCAGGGTGGCCACGCCGAGCGCCGGAATCGGCGAGGCGCGTTCGCGCGGGCGCCTCGTGTCGCTGACGGATGGTCGCGAGTACGCCGTCCCCGCGGAGGGGCTCTCGCTGGGGCGCGATGCCGGCTGCGACGTGGTCGTCGCGGCGGCGAGTGTCTCGCGGCGCCACGCGCGCATCACCCAGGTCCCCGGTGGCTACGAGTTGGTCGACACCAGCACCAACGGCGTCTTCGTGAATGGGGCACGGGTGCAAGGGGCGCTCGCCCTGGCGCGCGGCGACACGGTACGCGTAGGACTGGACGAGTTCCGCTTCTACGCCGATCCCGAGCCGCCGGCGCCACAGCGCTCGCTCAAGGACACCCCGTCGTTGCAGGCCACGGCGGCCATTCCCGCGGTCAAGCGCCCGGTCGCCACGCCTGCCTCGCCGGCTCCCGCCGTTTCCACGCTCGCGCCGGCGGCGGTAAAGGTCGCGTCGCCTGTGCCAGCGCCAACGCCAGCGGTACCGGCAGCGGCGATGGCGCTCCCCGGGAGCGACCACGTGGCGGCCCCCGCGCCACCAGCGCCACCAGCGCCGCGTCGCCGGGCGCCGCTGGCGGTCCTCGAGATCCTCAACGAGGGGCCGTCCAAGGGGCAGCAGTTCGACCTCATCGCCCCCCTCTCGCACGTGGGGCGCGGGGACCATAACGATGTGGTGATTCTCGACGAAAGTGTCTCCGAATCCCACGCCAAGGTCCAGCGGCGTGAAGACGGCTGGTACATTGTCGACATAGATTCAACGAACGGCACGTACGTCGCCGGGGCGCGGGTCTTCGGCGAAGCGAAAGTCGCCAGCGGGACCGATGTGCGCTTTGGTGGTGTGAAGATGTCCTTCCGGACGTCGGGTGGCGGGGAGCGCGCGACAGGTGAGACGCGCGTGATCGTGGGAGTGCGTGCGCGGGACCCCAAGCGTGTCGAACCGCGCGGCAAGGAGCTTGCGCGCGGGGGCGAAACGCATGAAGCTCCGCCCGAGCGCACGGGCGCACCGTCGTGGTTGTGGGTGGCGCTCGTGGCACTCATCGCCTTTGTCATCTACCTCGTCCTGCAGGGTCGCTAGTGGAGCTGACCGTTGCCGCCCGCAGCGATGTGGGCATGATTCGATCGGGAAACGAAGACGCCTTCTTCGCACACGCCACGCGTGAGAAGGGGGTCTTCATCGTTGCCGACGGGATGGGCGGGCACGCGGCCGGCGAGGTAGCCTCCGAGATGGCCGTCCAGATCGTCTCGCGCGAGCTGCAGGAGCTCGCCGACGTCTACGGCGAGGGGGCGCGGATCCGGGTCGCCGATTCGTTGCGCATCGCCAATCGCGCCATCTACGACCGCACGATCCAGGAGTCTGACAAGCAGGGGATGGGGACCACCGCCTCGGTGCTCGTGATGTCGGGGGCGCGCTACCTCATCGGGCAGGTGGGCGACTCGCGCGTGTACCTGTTGCGCGATGGGGCGCTCCGCCAGCTGACCAAGGACCACTCCTACGTGCAGGAGCAGGTCGACGCCGGCTTCCTGACCCCGGAGCAGGCGCGCTACCACCCGTACAGCAACGTGATCACGCGTTGCGTTGGGGCGAGCGATGTCGTCGAGCCCGACACGTACTCGGGCGAGCTCAAGGCGGGCGACGTCTTCCTGGTCGCCTCCGACGGCCTGACGGGGATGGTCGACGACCGCCGCCTGCAGCAGATCCTCCTGTCGCGCGCCTCGGCGGGGCGCGTGGTCGATGCGCTCATCGCCGAGGCGAACTACCGGGGCGGGCTCGACAACATCACTGCCATCGTGGTGCAGGTGATGCAGCTCGACACCACCTCCGATGCCCCCACGGCCGAGGGGCCCGCATTTCGCGGGTAGGGACGATGGCGGAGCAGGAGACGGTCGAAACGGTCGCGGCGCTGTACCTGGGCAACATCCTGTACGCCCTGGAGGCCTGCGCGTTAGGCTTCGAACAGCAGGGGCAGGGGGACCACGCCGCGTTCTACCGCGGGATCGCGCGCAAGCTGGCCGAGGCGCGGGGGCGCGAGAAGGCATAGCCTCCCGGGGGCGCCGCTCCGCGAACCGCCCGCGCCACGGTCACCCGGCGCGCACGGCATCCATCACCCGCGCCGCCGACAACTGCACCGGGCGTGCGCTGAACACGCGCAGCCACCGCGCCGTCCGGTACAGCTGTTCCGACAGCTGCGTCAGGTTGATCGCCCCCGCCAACCCCGCGCTCGTCAGCTGCATCACTTCGCCGCTCCGTCGCACCACGGGGATATCCAGCCCCAGCATCTGCGTCTTCTCCGGGTAGTCCAGCAGGACCTCCCCGGGGGCGAGTCCGCACTCCTCCGCCAGCGCGTTTTCGACTTCCACCGCGCGCGCACGGTCGGACGCGATCCACTCCCCCGTGTCGCCGTCAAGTTCGGCCGCCGGGCACTCGAACACGCGCTTGAACAGCCGCCGGTTGCGCAGTGCGTCGAGCATCGGCGCGGGGGCTCGCGACTCCAGCGTGTGCAACAGCGCCTCATCGGTGAGGCGCGCCAGCTCCCGCACCTCGAGCGCCCCGCTGGCCAGCGCCTCGTCCACCAGGCGCTTGTACATCGCCGTCGCGCTCCGCACCGCGTGGTGCCAGTACACGTTGCGGTACATCTGGTACTTGGCGAACAACAGCGACTCGAGTGCCGACAGCCCCTTCTCGAGGACTCCGATGCGAAGGGCGCCGGTGGCCGGGTCGGCGACGACGGTCAGCGAATTGATCAGCCGGTCGGCGTCGATCGTGCCGTACGGGACGCCGCACATCAGCGTGTCGCGTCGCAGGTACTCGATCTTGTCCAGGTCGAGCGATCCCGAGACGAGTCCCTGCAGCGGAGAGTTGGACATCCCGCGGATCAGGGCGAGGACGCGCTCCGGGGCGTCGGGGGCGATCTCGGAGAGAACGTGACCCACTTCGCCGGTGGTGATCAGCGGGCGCGCGACCTCCTCGTGGTGCGGGGCGCCGATCTCCTCGAGGGCGTGCGAGAAGGGATAGTGCCCCACGTCGTGCAGCAGCGCCGCCGCGCGCACGATGGCCCCCTCGCGCGGATCGACGCCGGCCAGCGCCCCGCGCTCGTCCAGCAGGCGCAACGTGATCCCCGCCAGGTGGTACGCGCCCAACGCGTGCTCGAATCGGGCGTGCGTGGCCCCCGGGTACACCAGATACGCCCATCCCAGCTGGCGCACGTACCGCAACCGCTGGAAGACCCGCGTGTCCACCAGCCGCAACGCGAAGCCGTCGACGCGGATGTTGTTCCAGAGCGGGTCGCGGATGATGACCATGGAAGACGGAAGACGGAAGTCGGAAGAGGGAAGACGGGAGACGGGAGACGGGAGCGCGCCGCTGCGCCGCGCCACTTGAACCTATCGCTGGCGAGCGATCGCGGCATGCCCCTGTCGTCTCCCGCCGCTCGCGGCGTCAGTCGCGAGGCCCCGCCGCCACGATGTCCGGGGCCACGTGCCCGAACTTCTCGAAGTTCTTCCGGAACATCTCGGCGAGCTTCTTCGCCTGGGCGTCGTACGCCGTCCCGTCCTTCCACGTCTGACGCGGGTGCAGCACCTCGGTGGGCACGTTGGGAACCGCCGCCGGGAGTTGGAGCCCGAAGATCGGGTCGGGGGCGAACGGGATCCCCTCGAGCGCGTCGTCGAGGAGGGCGCGCACCATCGCGCGCGTGTAGGTGAGCTTCATGCGCGAGCCGACGCCGTACGGGCCGCCGCTCCACCCGGTGTTCACCAGCCAGACACGCGAACCGTGCTCGTCGATCAGCGTCCCCAGCATCTCGGCGTACTTGCTCGCGTGCCAGACGAGGAAGACGGCGCCGAAGCACGACGAAAACGTCGCCTGCGGCTCGGTGACCCCGCGCTCGGTCCCCGCCACCTTGGCCGTGTACCCGCTCATGAAGTAGTACATCGCCTGCTCGCGCGTGAGGCGCGCGATGGGCGGGAGGACGCCGAAGGCATCGGCGGTCAGGAAGACGATGTTCTTGGGGTGCCCGCCGCGTCCCGAGGGAACGTGATTGCGGATGTAGTGCAGCGGGTACGAGGCGCGCGTGTTCTCGGTGATGGTCTGCTCCTCGAACCGCACCTTCCGCGTCGCCGGGTCGAGCACGACGTTCTCGAGGATGGTCCCGAACATCTGCGTGGTGGCGAAGATGTCGGGCTCCTGCTCAGGCGACAGGTTGATGACCTTGGCGTAACAGCCGCCCTCATAGTTGAACACCCCCTCGCCCGACCATCCGTGCTCGTCGTCGCCGATGAGGCCACGCTCCGGGTCGGCGGAGAGCGTCGTCTTCCCCGTGCCCGAGAGGCCGAAGAAGAGCGCCGTGTCGCCCTTGGGGCCGATGTTCGCAGAGCAGTGCATGGAGAGCACCCCCTGCTTCGGCATCAGGTAGTTCATGACCGTGAACATCGCCTTCTTGAGTTCACCAGCGTAGCGCGTCCCGCCGATCAGGATCGTGCGCTTGGCCAGGTGCAAGACGATGAAGGTCCCGGTTCGGGTCCCGTGCTTCTCCGGCGTGGCGTGGAACTCCGGCGCGTGCAGCACGGTGAAGTTTGGGGCGAAGCTCGCCAGCTCCTCGGCCACCGGGCGGATGAACATGTTCCGCACGAAGTTGGCATGCCACGCATTCGGCGTCACGTAGCGCACGCTCAGGCGGTGCTTGGGGTCGGCGCCGCAGTAGAGGTCCTGGACGAACAGGTCGTCCAGGCAGTCGAGGTACGCGCGCACGTCGCCGAGCAGTGTCTCGAAGTGGGCCTCGGAGATCGGCTGGTTCACCTTCCCCCAGTCCACATCACCTTCGGTGGAGGGCTCCCGCACGACGAACTTGTCGTTGGGGGAACGCCCGGTGTGCGGAGCGGTGATGGCGACGAAGGGGCCCATGTCGGCCAGCGTCCCTTCGTGGCGCCCGACGGCCTCCTGCACCAGCATCGGGGCGATCAGGTTCCAGTGGATCGTCCCCTTCGGATTGAGCCCCTGTCCTTCCAGCGCGTTCAGGGGGGAAGTCGTGATGGCCATTGTGCTCAAGTCGGGATACGGGCAGGCCCCCCGGGGAGGGGCCAGAAACTCATGCCCTGGTAGGTGATATCTGACGATCAGAGGAACGAAAACGCTCGCGCCCCGCCCGGCGGTTGCAGTTCCCGGGACGAGGGTCGGGCACGCTCCTGTGCATCCATGACCGCGACGGCGG
>DAIESF010000287.1 GCA_027346425.1 Gemmatimonadota bacterium
CACAGGACGGACACGCCGAGGTCCGCCCACCTACCCCGTATCGTCTCACTCCGGCCCGGGAAAGGCAAGCGCATCCCGCGTGCCGCTACCTCGTGAGGAAGCGCCGCGGAGGTGCCCGTCGTTAGAAGACCCGGACATTCACGTACTTCTTCGGATTCCGCTTCATGTCGGCGATGAGCGATTGCAGCTCTCGCAGGGTGGAGTCGGCGCTCCGGTAGAGCGACGGATCGTTCACCAGCAAGCCCAGCGATCCGTCGCCTCGGTTGATCTTGGCCATCACCGAGTCGCTATTGGCGACGAAGCGCTGGATTCGCTCCTCCGACGCCCCCAGCTGTCCCGAGATCGTGAGGAGTCGCCGACTGGTCTGGCGGAGTTCGCTTGCGGCGACAGCGGCGTCGGCGACGATCTGACGCACCTCGCCGCGCGCCGTCGACGAATCGAATCGTGCCGAGATCGCCTTCACGTCCTGCGAAGCCGAGACGAGCGACTGCACCCCCCTGTTGACCTCCGTCGACATCGAGCTGATATGCTTCGACTCTTCGCGTACCGTCTGGGCGAGCGTCGAGGAAAGGTCGGCGAAATTGCGGATCGAATTGCGCAACTCACGAGCGGCGCGCGCGTCGAACGCCACCTCGACCCGCTCCGCCACCGAGGCCACGTCGCCGGCGATGCGGCCGGCCACCGCCGTCAGTTGGGCGATGTCGGGGAGGGTGGCGCCAGGGAGGCGTCCCCCGCCACGGTCGGCCTCGGCAATCTGCCGGGCGACGTTCTCATCACGCGGGAGCCCGTCGCGCCCGAGAATCGTCGCCTGCCACTCCCCAAAGAGCGACGACTCGTTGAGGAGGACGACCGGGTTGGGGGGAAGCTCGACCGAGGGGTCGATGCGCATGCGGACCTCGACCCAGCTATTCGGCGCCAGCTCGAGTGCCTCGATGCGCCCAGACCGCACCCCGCGCAGCACCACGTTCGCCCCGACTTTGACGTTCCCCACGTCGCGGAACCGCGCGATGACGGTCCGCCGCTGCTGCCCGATGTCGGACTGCTTGACCCAGAGGATCGAGACGGTGACGAGTATCGTGGCGGCAACGATCGTGAGCCCCACCAGAAAATCGTTCGTTCGTTTCATGACGGGGTGCGCCCCAGCAACCAGACAATGGCCCAGAAGGCATCGAGCACGAGGATCATGACTGCAGAATACACCACGGCATTGGTCGCCGCCCGCCCCACCCCCTGCGCTCCGCCCTCCGCATTCATCCCGTGCAGCGACCCGATGAAAGTGACCGCCATGCCGAACGAGGCCGACTTCACGAGGCCGTAACGGACGTCGAACTCCTGGAAGAAGAGGCGCATGCCGCGCACGAAGTCGTGGGAGGACAGATCGAGGAGGACGATAGACGACACCCATCCCGCACCGACGCCCACGACCATTGCCATGGCCACGACGACCGGGAACATCACCGTCCCCGCGAGCACGCGCGGGACGACCAGGAAGGCGTGCGGATCGTAGGTCAGCGTCTCGAGGGCGTCGATCTGCTCCGTCACGCGCATGGTCCCCAGTTCCGCGGCGATGTTTGCCCCCACTCGCCCGGCGAGGGCGAGGCCGGTGAGTACCGGGCCCAGCTCCATCGTGATCGTCTTCTCGACGAGCGTCCCAACGAAATACAGGGGGATGGCGCCGGTGAACGAGTAGCTCGCGAGGAGGGAGAGAACGATGCCGGTGAAGACGGCGATGAAGAGGGCGATGGGGAGCGAGTCGACCCCCAGGATCCGCGCCTGGTCGGTGGCCACCGGCCCCCACGTTTTCACGTCGCGCACGGCCCGCAGCGTCTCACCGCCAAATCGACCGGCGCGCCCCGCGCCCTCGATCGAGGTACGGGCGCGCCGTCCGACGCCTTCGAGCAGCTGCCGAAGTGATCGGCTCATCCCGCGTTCCTCCAATGCGGCCCCATGCTGCCCCACCGGGCGGCGCTTACGGCTGCGCCAGCAACCCGAGTCGAAGGGCAAACTGTACGTAGTCAGCGCGGTGCGACAGCCCCAGCTTCTCGTTGATGCGCTGCTTGTACGTATCGACCGTCTTGGGGCTGATGAAGAGCCGTTCGCCGATCTCGGGCGCCGAGTATCCCTGCGCCGTCAGCCGCAGCACGTCGCGCTCGCGCTCGGTGAGCTTTTCGAAGCGCTCGCGATCGACCTGGTGCGGGTCCTTCTTGGTGAGTCCCTTGGCCAGTACGCGGGCAGCGGTGGGGCGGACGTACACGTCACCCTTGGCGACGGCCCGCACGGCATCGACCAGTTCCCGGTCGGCCACGCTTTTCACCAGGTAACCGGCGGCCCCCGCCTCGAGCAGCGGGACGAGGAAGTCTTCCTCGGGGTGCATCGTCAGGATCAGCACCCGGGTGCTCCCCCCCTTGGCGACGATCTCCTTGGTGGCAGCCGTGCCGTCCATCCCTGCCATCGAGAGATCCATCACCACCACGTCGGGCTTGAAGCGATCGACGAGGGCGACGGCCTCGCGACCGTCCTTCGCCTCGCCGACCACATCGATGTCCTTGGCAGTCCCCAGCACCGCCTTGAGCCCGGCGCGTACCACGGTGTGATCGTCCGCCAGCACCACCCGAATGAGATCAGAAGTCATCCACGCCTCTCAGGTACCGTTAAGTCCCGGCCGCCTCACCCGGGGCGCCGGCCGAGGCCGGTGCCAGAAGCGGAACACTAGCGACAATACGTGTTCCGCGCCCGGGAGCGCTGTCGATTTCCAGTATCCCACTCACCAGCGCCATCCGTTCGCGCATGGTGAAGAGCCCCATCCCCGGACGACGCCGCTCCGCCTCGTCTGCTCGGAAACCTATACCATCGTCACTGATCTCCAAACGTGCAATGCCGCCTTGGACGCCGGCACGGAGCAGCACGGCGGTGGCATGTGCATGGCGCAAGGCGTTCTTGAGCGCCTCCTGCGCAACACGGTATAGCACCGACGAGACGGACGGACTCACCGCGGCGGCCGAATCCTCCACCACGACCTCGACGCGGACGGAGCCGCGGGCCTCGGCCTCGCGTGACAAGTGCTGCAGGGCGGCACCGAGCCCCAGGTCGTCGAGCACTCGCGGGTGCACGGTCTGTGAGAGGAGGCGCACCTCATCGAGCACGTCGCCCACGATCCGCCGGATGCGCTCGAGGCGCTCGCGTGCCCCCGCGTCGCGCGTCGCGTGCGCGACCACACTCAGCTCCATGAGGAGCGCGGCGAGCGACTGCGCCGTGGAGTCGTGCAGCTCGCGGGCGATGTGCGACCGTTCCTCGTCGCCGGCAGTAATGACCCGCGCCGTCAGCTCCCGCAGCCGAGCGCGATCGGCAGTAAGCCCGTCGAGGAGCGAATTGGTCGCCTCACCGATCCGCAGAAGGTTTCCATCGGCCAACCGCGACTTGGGGACTCGGGCCGACAGGTCTCCTTCCCAGATGCGCCGGGCGGTGGACTCGAGATCGGCCAGGGGACGCAGTGCCAGGGCGACCAGCAGGAGATTCACGACTACGCTCCCGATCATCGCCACCGCGAGGATGACGAGGAAGCGCACTTCGGAAGCGCCTCCCAGATGAAGGGCGACGGCGGAGATCAGCGCGGCCAGGACGATTACCGCGTTGGCGCCAGCAAGCTTGATGGCCAGCGGCACACGCAGAATTGCGCCCAACCACGCCGGGATGTGGTCTGTTCGCCCCCCCGACGCGGTCGGGGCCGGCGATGATGCGAATTCTCCCGAAGGCGACATGGCGGTGGACAGTGTCTGCTCCGTGGCTACTCCGAGTGCTCTCCGCGCGGTCGCGCCGACACCGCGCCGGTCGCCCGGCACGATCTCGGCGCTCGAAAACGCAAAGCGAAAGGCACTCGCGACGCTCCCGTCCATCGATCGGCGCCCATCACTTCCTTGGAGTATGGTGTATCGAAGAGGCAGGCTTTGTCGGGGGCTCGTCGGATAATGCCCGGGAAAAGTGCTCACGTCGTGTACGGTATTGCCTGATGGGTCTGCCGTGGTCGGGGTTTCCCGTGCCAGCTGTCAGCAGGAGCGTGAGATAGCACGGCGTCGCCCCCCTACAGACGCCCCGTCCGTCGAGCCCGATCTTGCGCCACAGTTGCACAGCTGCCCTTCACCGTACACTGCCTCGGAGGCGGAAATGATCGACGCACCACAGATCGCCGTCACGACGGACCAGCCCGCTCAGGCGCGGGATCCACTCTCCGCGCTCCCGCGCTTCGCGGGCGCCCCCTTGGCATGGCGGCGCGACCTCCCATGGTCGGTCGCCCGGGAAGGGAATGCACTCATGCTTCGCATCGAGCACTTGCGTGAGGAACTGTTGTCCGACAGGGCCAACCGGGAGGTGTTGATGGCGTGTGGGGCCGTGCTCGCCAACCTGAGAATCGCCGCCCACCACGTGGGAGTCGATCTCACTGTCGACTACTGGCCGCACGGCGAGCAAGGGCCGACCGTGGCGCGCCTCACACTTGGGGCATCCGTGACCCCGGGGCGAGAGGACGAAGCCCTGTTCGAGGTCCTCGCGCGTGGTCCCCGTGTGGCATCGCGAGCGGGGGGCGGCGGCGTTTCGCCGGCGCTGGTCGCCCTGCTGCGGCACGGCGCACGCGCCGAAGGGGGATGGCTCGACTTCGTCTCCGACGACGCGCGGCGCGAGATCGTGGGAGACCTGGAGTCCGAGGCCGTCGCCATCACCGACGCCGAGCGCAGCGCACGCCGGCTCCTGTCGGCGCGCTATGGCGCGGGGACGCTGGGGCCGCAGTTCGCCCTCGGCGGTGCCCCGTCCCTTGGCGAACTCCTCCTCACGTTAGGCGCGAATGTCCAACCGTCGAACGAGTGGAGCACCGGGCGCGCGGCGCTGCTGCGTGGCTGTGCGATCGAGGCCCCGCTGCTTGCTGTGCTTGGCGCGTCCGGCGACGGACCCGCCGAGTGGCTCCGTTCGGGGACGGCGCTGCAGCGCGTCCTGCTGCACGCCAGCGCGCAAGGGCTGACGGCGACGTTTCTCAATGAGCCGCTCTATCATCCGCTGCTGCGCGATGCCCTTCGCACCGTCTTGTTCGCCGACGGCGCGCCGCAAGCCATCGTGCGATTCGACTTCGACTCGGCCGGGACGGCCGTCGTGGCGCGACGCATGAGCGGGAACGAAGCGACGGCGGCCTGAGCGACCGTGCGACCCAAAAGGCGCCGGCGATTGCCGGCGCCTCTCCGTCGCGCTAGCGTGACGCCATGACGAGCACGTTGGTGATTCGCCTGGCCATCGCCGCCCTCGTGGGACTCGCGGTGGGGATCGAGCGGGAGTGGTCGGGTCACGGCGCGACGGGGCCGGAGCCGCGCTTCGCAGGGGTCCGCACATTCTTCCTGCTGGGTGGGACGGGAGGGATGGCGGGGTGGCTCCTGACGATCGGCTACGGGGCGAGTGCCGTCGCCCTCATCTCGGGGATGGCACTCCTCGTCACGGCGGCGTACTGGGCAGCGGCTCGTAGCGGCGGTCCGACGGTCGACGGCACCACGGAGGTGGCCGCCATCCTCGTCCTCGGCTTGGGGATTTTGGCGGGGGTCGGGGAGACCGCGGTCGCCGGCGGTGCCGGTGCAGTCGCCGTTCTCGCCCTGTCGGAGAAGGATACGATCCGGTCCGCGATCGCCCGACTCGACGAGACCGAGATGCGCGCGGCGCTGCACTTCGCCGTCCTCGCGCTCGTGGTCCTTCCCGTCCTCCCCGATCGCGCCTATGGGCCGTTAGGCGGGATCAACCCCCGCGATCTCTGGAGCGTCGTCCTCATCTTCTCCGGGCTGTCGTTCGCCGGCTTCATCGCCCGGAAGCTGGTGGGCGAGTCGCGCGGCTATGGTGTGACCGGGGCGTTAGGCGGTCTGGTCTCGTCGACCGCGGTGGCGCTCCAGTTCTCCCGCCTGAGCCGTGAGCGCCCCACCTTCTCGACGCCGCTCGCCCTCGGCACGGTCGCCGCGACGACGGTGCTCGTGCCGCGCGTCCTGGTGGTCTCGTACCTGCTCAACCACGAGGTGGCGTTCGCCCTCCTCCCCTACCTCGCCCCTGCCTTCCTGGCGGGCGTGGTCATGGTCGGCCTCCTCCTCTTCCGCTCGAAGGAGCGCCCGAAGGACCATCAGGACGACTTCGTGGAGCGCAATCCGCTCGGCCTCCAGACGTCGATCAAGATGGCGCTCGCCTTCCAGGGGACGCTGATGCTCATCGAGTTCGTCCGCGCGCAGTACGGCTCGTCGGGAGTGCTGGTCTCGGCCGCCCTTCTCGGGCTCACCGACGCCGACGCCCTGACGCTGTCGATGAACCGGCTGGGGACCAGTACGGGGGCGGTCGCCCT
This sequence comes from Gemmatimonadota bacterium, assembly GCA_027346425.1. Classification (GTDB taxonomy): domain Bacteria; phylum Gemmatimonadota; class Gemmatimonadetes; order Gemmatimonadales; family Gemmatimonadaceae; genus SCN-70-22. Next base: position 6,353 of record DAIESF010000287.1, read on the forward strand.
CGCGGCCGATGCGATTGCCGTTGGCGTGAGCTCCAACGCCTTGGTCAAGCTCGTCATCGCCATCGCCCTGGGGGGCGCGGCCTATCGGGTGCGAGCCGCCGCCGGACTCGGCGTCCTGCTTGCGCTCGGGATCGGGGCGATCGTCCTGATCAACCGTTAGGCGCGAACCGCGCCCCTCGTCCCACCAGAACGTCAAGCGGCGCCGTCCGGGAGACCCGGAACGGCGCCGCTTACGCATGCCGAGTTGGAGTTGCCCCCGTCCCGGACTCGCGCGCCCCCTCAGCGAGCGAGCGTCAGGATTGTTTGTCCTGAGCCATGCGCAATGCGAAGTACCCAGTCGCGCCCGGCGGCATCCTTGAGCAGATCGAGGTGCCGCACGTCGCCAATGCCTCGAGTCAGATGCCGGGTCGAGTTCTCCATGTCCCCAAGCATGAGTTCGACGCGACGATCATTGTGGTCGTAGGCCGCGCCGAGGAACGGATAGTCGTGCTGTTGCGCCTGAGCGCCGATCTCCGGGTCATCGACTTCGAGCGTCGCCACGCGTCCGGCGTTGCGGCGCGTGAACGCCTCGAGGGCATCGGCCCACTCGTTCTCCGGGATCTCGTCGGGCATCCCTTCGGCGAGGCGGCGCGAGGGCGCGCCCACCGGCGTGGGGACGGCGAAGACCGCGCAGTGCGCCCCCCGAATGAGCCCGGTCGCGGTGCTCCCCACCAGGATGCGGTCCACGAGGCCGGCGCCGCGGCTCCCGGTCACGATGGCGTCGATGTGCGCCGACTTCACGAACTCCAGCAACGCCTTCGTCGGCTTCCCCGTGAGGGTCATGGTTTCCACCGACACCCCGGCCGGGATTTCGAGGCGGGCGCGCACGCGATCGAAGGCCGGTTCCACCCCTTCGCTATAGTCCGACATCCACGCTGCGTACGCCTCGGGTTGCAGCTCGAGACGCGGGGCGACGTGGACCAGGTAGACCATCGTCACCGACGGGAGCAACGCCAGCGCGGTGCGGGCGGCGATGATCGACGGCTCACTGAAATCGATGGCGATTGCCAGCCGCTTCGGCAGGGAGACGAAGCCCGGGGCCACAGCAAGGACGGGGACTCTCGACAGCCGCAACGTGTGCAGCGCCGTCTCCCCACCGAACATCCGGTCGAGCAGGTCGTGGTGGCCGATCCCGGCGATAATCATCCGCGCCTTGCTCTCGCGCCCGACGCGGGCGATGACCGCGGCCGGATCGCCGTCGCGCACCTGCACATCCCAGTGGTCGTGCGCCCCGACGACCTCCGTCACCTGGTCGCGGACGCGTTGGGCAAGCGCCTGACGACGCGCCTCATCCGTCTCCGCAGGCGGAAGGAGGAGGCCGTAGTCCGCAGCGACGAGCGGGAGTGGCTCGAGCACCGCGAGCACCGTGACGTGAGCGCCGGTGCGATCGGCCATCTGCGCGGCAGCCTTGAGGGCCGCGTTCGCCGATGCCGTACCGTCGGTGGCCACGACGATTGGGCCAAGAAGGTTCAGATCACTTGTCACGATGTCCACTCCCGCCTGAGGGGTTGCGAGTGCGGTTGACATGGTCAGACCCTCCATTGCGACCGCTGCGGGACCGCTGAATGCGGAGGCTGCGCAGCTCAACCGGATAGTGTCACGACGGCGTCGGCGCGTCTGTCCGTGTGCGGCTGAGAGATCGTGAGGGACGGTGACGCGGCGTGTCGGGCGATGCCGCACACTATTGCGGAGCGCCGAGCCGCGCCAGCAGCGGCGTCTGCCAGCCCGGTGGCGCACCAGCGTGACGGTACCTCAGTGCGCGGTCGTCGGGACCTGGCTGGCGCGCAACGCGTTGAGGATGACGGCGA
>DAIESF010000304.1 GCA_027346425.1 Gemmatimonadota bacterium
CCCGCTCCGCCGCCACACTCGCGCGCCTGTTGTCTGGCACGCGTCGGGCAAGGCTCACGGCTTCTACCGCGTGGCTCCACCAGCGCGGGAGTCGCAAGCACAAACGAGAGAGGCCACGCGTCAGCGTGGCCTCTCTCGCTATTCCTCTCCAGCCGTTCGAGTGCGCCGAGCTAGCGTCGCGGCGGAACCTGGAGGTTGATCGTCGCTGCGATGTCTTCCCAGTGGTCCCACCCCCACCCCGACAGCGTGTCGTTGACGAAGACCAGGGGGATCAGTTCGTCGTCCAGAAGCGGCTCTACCTTCTCCAGCGTGTCCGTCGATTCCTTGCGGTTGGTCTTCGTGTAGTACGAGATGCGGTACATGCGACCATCCACGAGGTACCGCGATTCCCGATAGATGTGCGGCGAGGAGTCGGCGGCCGCACCCTTGTCGAGGAGCAGCTTCATGGCCGAGTCGCGGGGGATATCCTTCGACAGCTTGCGGAGCCGCGCGTCACCGCACGCCGCAACGCCAAGGAGCATGGTGGCCAATACGGCCCTGCGAATATTCATGGGGATGCAGCGGGGAGGAGTTGGCGCTGGCGTGGGCCCTTCGATCAACTCGCGACATCCGCGGCCGCCGCCTGTGGCGTGCCGATGGCGCTGAGGTCGCGGCGTAAACTAACCGGCCCGGTTTGGCGATGAAAGACCGACGCGAACGCGTCGGCCACACGCTGCCCAACCATCGACACATCGACCGCAGTCCCTGGCCGCTCGACGGCTACCGACGTCATGCGGACGTCGTCGATCCCGCACGGGACCATCAGGTCGAAGTATGAGAGGTCGGTGGTGACGTTCAGGGCGAAGCCGTGCCACGTGACCCAGTCGCGCGCGTGCACGCCGATGCTCGCGATCTTGCGAGGGCGATCGCCGGCTACCCAAACGCCCGTTAGGCCGGGACGTCGCGACGCGCTGATGCCGAGCGTTCCGAGCGCCACGATCAGCGCCTCCTCCACCTGCCTGAGGTACCAGTGCAGGTCGCGCGTGTGTCGCTTGAGGTCGAAGATCGGGTAGCCGACCAGCTGTCCAGGGCCGTGGTACGTGATGTCGCCCCCGCGGTCGACCTCGACCAACTCCACCCCCCGGCGACGCAGCAGTTCGGGAGAGGCGACGAGCGTATTTCCCTTGTAGGAGCGTCCCAGGGTGACCACGTGCGGATGCTGCAGGAGGAGGAGGACATCCTGCTCGATCTCGCCGGCGATCCGGCGTCGCGCCACGTCGCGCTGCAAGGCGAGCGCCTCCGTGTACGGGACGACCCCGAGATCCACCACCAGCAGTTCCGGGGGTGTCATGGCGTCTCGAGGTAGCGGTGCGGCGTCGCCTGTCGCGCCCATGGTCAGCGCGGGGGGATCCGACCGCGCCGCAAGCCGCCCGGACCGACATCGAGCACCTGGCGGCTGCTCCGCACCCCGTCCGAGACGACCAGTTCGAGGCGTGACGCCGCAGCTTGTACTCGCGCCGCGCCGCGCCTGACGAATCCCAGGATCCGTCCCGTCGCTGGGTCGCGCACCATCACGGCGCGGGTCTGGGCATCGCTCCACCTGAGTCGGACGACGTCGCCCTCTCCACGTTCGCCGCTCACCCGCGCCACAGCCCCCCCTGCCACCGAGGCGGCAGCGGCCATCGTCGTACGGCGTCCGTGCGAGCGCAGGTTGATCGCTTCCACCCTTGCGTTGCCGAAGGCGTCCATCGGGACGACGAAGGCGAAGTGCGCGGCAGTGGTGTCGGTCGCGTCGCCCACTCGCTCGGCGTCGAACGAGAGGTTCGTCAGAAGCCGTCCTCCCTCGCCGATCACCTGAATCTGCTCCGCGCCCGAGCGGCGTGGGAGAGTCGGCGGCGCGACGATCTCGAAGGCTGGCTCGAGGACCAGGCGACCGTGCTCGATTCGTCCCCACACGAGTAGCCCAGGCCGCGACGCCCCGGTCGTGGCGAATGCGGCGCCGGCATTGGCCAACCAGTAGTTCAACATCCCGTTGAACGTGTAGTCGCTGATCCAGACCGGAGAGCAGTAGCTCATGACGTCGGCCACCGTGGGGGCAATCAGCCCACCCACGACCGCGTCGTACCCGTACACACCGATGGTGGCACGCGGATACGGATACGAGACGTCGATGCCGCCGACGTTGCCGCACGGGGCGTGGAAGCGCCCCAGCGAGTGCCCCAGCTCGTGCGCGACCACCACCGAAGCGCTCGGAAAGGCATCCCAACCCACGGCGGCCCTTCCGCTGATGTATGCCATCCCGGCGATCCCCGACGTGTATGGAGTCTGCAGGACGCCGAAGTAGACGCCGGTGCCCCCCTCGGCCGCTCGAAGCGCGTTCACCTCGCTCAGGATCTGCAACCAGGCGCCATTGCTGTCGGACGGAACGAGCGCCGGCGCGTTGGTGCTGAAGAGCGGGGCGATGACGCCGGATACCGACGACATGGGGAGAAGCTTCCGGGCGCCGACCAAGAACTGGTCGAGGTTGGCAGTCGAGATCCGCCCCGTCAGGCCCGTCGCCGGCTGCGCGATGGGGACGAACCGGACATCGAGTGGGGGGACCGTACGCACCTGCACCGGGAGTGGTGAGGTCGCGCTCGGCCAGGCGTTGTCGCTCTCGGAGCTCTCGGCGACCTGGTTGCCGGGGTCGGCGTCGACCTGCACCGAGAGGCCGGGTTGCACGAGCGCGGCTGGTACCCGGTAGTTCCACGAGGACGACAGCGACCCTTCGGTCACCACGGTCGGTGCTGTCGCCGACCGCGGCGGGAGTGTGACGGTGGAGACCAGCGTGGATCCCTGGAAGAAGCGCACGCGCACGTCGGGAGCGGGGATCCCCACCGCGGAGCCGAGGACGAAGACCCGCAGCAGGGCATCGCGGCCGGCGATGAGTGGAACCGCCCCGCCGAAGGTCTGGACCACTTGCTGGAAGTGGGCCCCGGCGATCGTGAGGTTGGCGCCGGCCGCGGGGCTCACCAGCGAGTAGTTCACGGTGGCGGCCGCGCTCGATCCGGTTGCCAGCGTCACCAGCTGGCTGCTCGGGAGCGGCGCCCACACGGAGCCACCGCTCGCCACGGTGTCGGCGGCGACGGTGTACAGTCCGCCGAAAAGGCCGCTGACCGTGCGCGACGACGTGATGGCATGCAGAACGCCGTTAGGCCCAGACAACCGCACCGACGCCGGGACGGTGGAGGGGAGCCCGAGCACCGAGACAGCGACCGACCCCGAGATGAGCGTGAACTTCAGCTGCACCGTGGTCGGGGCGATCGCCGTCGCCACGGTGACTGTGGCGCGCGTGGTGTTGGGGGCGTACACGTCGGCGCCGACCGTCGCGTTCGCCGTCGAGACGTCGTAGCTCCCCGGGACGAGGTTGCCCAAGGTGTCGCTCGCGGTCAGCGTCACCGAATAGCGATCGGGGCCGGTGACGGTGGCTCGCGCGCCCGTCCCGTTAGGCAGCCCGTCGAGCAGGACCGCCAGGCGACCGGTGATGAGCGCGTAGGTGACGGTGGCCACCGCGTCGCTGGCACCGACCGTCACCCGCACGATGGTGTCGGTCGGGGACCAGGTCGCGGAGTCGGTCGTGGCGGGGTTGGGCCACAGTTCGTAATCGCCGCGGGTGAGGCCGCTGAGCGTGGTGGACTGCGTGAGTTCTCGGACGTAGTTGGCTGGTCCCCGGACGGTCACCTTGCCGGTCACCCCGGTGGGGAGCCCGGCGAGGCTGACCTGCAGGCGACCGGATGCGGGAGGGCCGCTCGGCGACCCGTCACAGGCTCCGAGCAGCAGCACCAACCCCGCGAACGCCCAACGCCGGATCACGCGTGCAGAATCTTCCCCATCGAGTCCAGTACCGCTTCAGCGACGGCTTCCGACAGCGTGGGATGGGCGTGGATTGCCAGCTCGATCTCTTCGACCGTGAACTCGTTCTCGCGGGCGACGGCCAACTCGTGGATCAATTCGGTGGCGTGCGCGCCGACGATATGGGCGCCGAGGATCTCTCCGTACTTGGCATCGCGGATGATCTTCACGAAGCCTTCGGTCTCGCCCGAGGTGCGGGCGCGCCCGTTGGCGGAGAAGGGGAACTTGCCGACCTTGTAGTCGAGCTTCTTCTCCTTGCATTGCTGCTCGGTGAGTCCGATCGACGCCACCTCGGGGTGGCAGTAGGTGGCGTTGGGGATGTTGCCGTAGTTGAGCGGGTGCGTGTGCACGCCGGCCAGCAGCTCGGCGAGAATGTGCCCCTCGCGCGACCCCTTGTGGGCGAGCATGGGGGCGCCGATCACGTCGCCGATGGCGTAGACCCCGTTCACGCTCGTCTGGTAGGTCGCGGTGTCGACCTTGATGAAGCCACGATCCGTCAGCTGCACACCGACCTCCTTGAGCCCGATGTCCTCGACGTTCGGCGAGCGTCCGGCGGCGACCAGGACCTGGTCGACCTTGAGGTCCTCCTTGGCGCCCTGCGCCTCGACGGTCATCGAGACCGAGTCCTTGCCCACCTTCACGTTGGAGATCTTCGCCCCGGTGGTGACGTTGATCTTCCGCTTCTTGAAGGCGCGCTGCAGCTCGGCGGAGCAGTCGGCATCCTCGAGCGGGAGGATGGTGGGAAGCACTTCGAGGAGGTGGACCTGGCTCCCGAAGGCGTTGAACACGTCGGCGAACTCGCACCCGATTGCGCCGGCACCGACGATGGCCACCGACTTGGGGGCCTTCTCGAGGATCAGCGCCTCGTCGGAGGAGATCACAGTGGTCTTGTTGAGTTCGAGCCCGATCTGCGGGAGGCCGCGCACGCGCGACCCGGTGGCGATCACGACCGCCTTCTTCGCCTCGTGCTTCTCCTCCTTGCCGTCCATTCCCTTGACCGCGACGCTCGCCGCGGCACTCCCCGTCCCCTTCACCAGGCGGCCAGTTCCCTTGATCCAGGCGATCTTGCTCCTCTTGAAGAGGAACTCGACCCCCTTGGAGTTCTGGTTGGAGACGCCGCGCGAGCGCTTCATGGCGACGTTGTAGTCGAAGCCGACTTCGCCCGCGACGTTGACGCCGAACTCGGCGGCGTGGCGGACCTTGTTGGCCAGCGAGGCGCTTTCGAGGAGCGCCTTGGCGGGGATGCAGCCCCAGAGGACGCAGGTGCCGCCGAGCCCTTCACGTTCGACCACTGCGGTGGAGAGTCCGAGCTGGGCGCAGCGAAGGGCGCCGACATAACCGGCGGGGCCGCCGCCGAGGAAGATGACGTCGTATGAGGCCATGACGAGTCGTGAGGTAGGCGTGAGGTCGCGCGGGGAGGGACGAGCGCGAACAGGGTGAAATCTACCTCGGGACGTGCGGCGCGCGCCCCCCCAGCGCCAAGGGGACGGAAGCGACGCAGGGCGCCTCCGGGAGGCGCCCTGCGGGGCTATCGGTGCACGAGCCGACCGGAGTAGGTCGACCGTGTTTTGTCAGCGCTTCGGTGGGGGCGCTGCACCCGCGATGCCGACGCGCTGGCGCGTCCCGAGGACTCCGCCCGATGTCGTGACGTCTACCGAGCCCTCGGCGGTGTACACAACGGCTTCTCCGCCGCGTCCGAAGGTGAGGATCTCTCCGGTGCGGGAGTCGCGCACGAGGACGCCGCGCGTGGCACCCCCGTGCCAACGGAGCCGCACCGCGCGCGCGTTCAGCCGCTCGGCGGTGGGGAGGTCGGCCTGCGTGGTCGGGGTGCTCGCCGAGCGCAGCTCGACCTGGCGCCCGCCGGTGGTGGCGCGAAGGCGCGTGAGCAGAACGCCGTGCAGGGCGTCGAGCGGGATCACGAAGGCGAAGTGCCGGGCCGTGGGGTCGGGGGAATCGGCTGGTTGATCGCCAACGAACGACAGGTCGAAGAGCGGCTCACCGAGCGGACCGAACCCCTGCACGTGAACGGGGCCGGCGCGAGGGGGGAGCGACGGCGGCGCGTCGACCTCGTAGGTCGGCTCGAGGATCACCTGGCCGTGCTGCACGCGCCCCCACACGAGGAGTCCGCGCCGCGCGGTGCCGCCGCTGGCCATGGCGGCCATGAAGGGATAGGAGGCGCGGTAGCTCAGGACTGCATTGTATGTGTAGTCGCTTATCCATGCCGGGGTGCAGTAGCCCATCAGGTCGTAGTAGGACGACGGCGACTTGAGGGTATTGGTGGCGATGTCGTAGCCGAAGACCCCGATCTTGCCGTCGGGTTGCGGATAGGAGGCATCGGTCCCGGCGGCGGCGCATCCCGGTGCGTGGAAGCGCCCGAAATTGTGGCCGAGTTCGTGGGCCATCACGTTGCTGGCCGAGGGGAGGAAGTCCCACCCGATGGCAGCCCGCCCCGGTACGTAGCCTAAACCGGCGATGCCTGAGTTGTAGCTGGTCTTGACGACGCCATAGTAGTTGCGCGCGCTTCCGTCGGCGGCGCGGAGTGCATTGATCTCGCTCAGGATCTGGCTCCAGGCGCCGTTGGCGTCATCGGTCTGGAGGGGCGGAGCGCTGGTGGAGAAGGGGGCGCGCACGTCGGCGTCGACGGTGGCGAGCGGGTAGATCGCGCGGGTGCGCGCGCTGTACGAGCTGGCGTTCGCCGCGCTCACCCTTCCCTGCAGCCCGTCGGTGCTTTGCAGCACGGGGACGAAGCGCACGCTGAACGCGGGGACGTTGCGGACGTCGATCGCGGCTGGGGTCCCCGACGCCGGATAGCTGTTGTCGCTCTCCGAGCTTTCGGCGATGGAGTTGGCCGGGTCGACGTCGGCGAGGATGCGGAGCCCCGGCTGCATGAGGGCAGCGGGGATCGTGTAGTTCCACGATGAGGCGAGCGTTCCCTCGGTGATCGCCTGCGGGACCGTGGCCGACGCGGCGTTGATCGTGACCGTGCTGGCGAGGGTGGTGCCGCTGTAGAAGCGCACGCGGACCGCCGGGGTGGCGCTGTTCGTGGTGCTGGCCTTCACGAAGACGCGCAGGAGCCCGTCCCGCCCCGCCACCATCGGGACGGTGCCAGCGTAGGTCTGCACCACTTGCTGGATGTGCATCCCGTCGATGGTGAGGTTGAGCGGGGGGATCGCCCCCGCCGTGTAGCTGACGGTGACCCCCGCGGTGCTCCCGCTGGTGACGGTGGCCCCCTGGGTGAGTGGGGCGGGGGTGTAGGCCACCGTGCCGCTGGTGATCGCGGCAGCAGAGACCGTGTAGGCCCCGGGGACCAGGTCCGACAGCATGGTGCTTGTCGAAAGCGTCCGAGTGAAGCCGGAAGGGCCGGCGACGGTAACGGCGGCGGGGACGCCGGCGGGGAGCCCGCCGACGGTGACCGCCAGCTGCCCGACGGTAATGGCGTACGGCAGCGCGGCAGGGACCGGGGTGAGCGACGCGGCGACCGCGACGTCGACCGTGGGTGCAATCGGTGTGTAGGTCATTCCCGCGACCGTGATCGGGGCGGGGGGGAGGCGATAGGCCCCGGGGGCGAGCGCCCCGAGCGTCGTTCCGGCGGCGATGGTGCGCGCGAAGGCGTTCGGGCCGGCGACCGTCACGCTCGGGGTGGCGCCGGCGGGGAGCCCGGAGATGCTGGTGGCGATCGAGCCGGTGAGGATCTGGTAATCGACGCTGGTGGTCGCCGTGATGCCGGCCGTGACCGTGGCCGACTGCGCCGCGGGGCTCGCCCCGAAGCGATCGTCACCGACACTCACCTCGGCGGCGGCGATGGCGTATTGCCCCGGGGGGAGACCGTCGACCGACTCGGTAGCGGCGACGGCGCGCGTGTAGCCACCGGGACCGCTGATGGTGATGCTGGCCGCGGCGCCGCTGGGGAGCCCCGCCACGGTGATCGTGAGCGTTCCGGTGCGCTGCTTGCTGGCGCCGGTTCCGGTCGCATCGCCACCCACCGCGCCGCCGCAGGCGGAGGTGAGGACGGCGATGGTCGCGAGGACACCGGCGACGAACTGCGGCGCGCGCCGCTGTGCAAGCCGCTGTGCAAGCCGCTGTGCAAGCCGCTGTG
>DAIESF010000313.1 GCA_027346425.1 Gemmatimonadota bacterium
AATGCAGCTCGGCGGGAGCGACTCGGCGAGCGGGGCCCGCGAGACCTCCCGTTCCACGACGAGCACGAGGTGCCCCCAGCTGGCCAGCAGCCGCGAGGCCGCGGCTCCCGCCGTCCCCCCCCCGATCACAATGACGTCGGGCGAGGCGGGGATCAGCGATGTGCCCTGCAACGCCGCGCTATGGCTGGCGGGCATCTCCCCCGCCAAGCTCGCGGTACCACGCCGCGAAGGCGCGCTCGAAGAAGACCTTGTTGAACAGCGCCCACTCGCCTAACGACGGCGACAGGGTGAAGGCCGCCCCCGCCTCGGCCGCCGGCGTCCCGCGGGCATGGGCGGCGCGCGCCGCGCCCTCCACCTCGCCGAGCATGGCGAGGTAGCGCCCGACGTCGGCGTCGGTGGCCACCGGACCGTGCCCGGGGACATAGGTCGTGGTGCGCGCGCGCCGCAGCGCCCGCGTGGCCTTCGCCAGCTCGGTGGGCATGGCGTCCACGTAGTTGGGGAACATCGCATTCCAGACCAGGTCGCCGGTGAAGACCACCGACGGGTCCTCGAGCTCGAGCGTCACGTCGCTCGCCGTGTGCCCGCGCCGCGTCACCAGTCGCACCGTCCGGCCCCCGAGGTCGATCGTCGTCGCCCCGGACTCGTCAGGCATGGTGACCACCGACAGCGCCTCCCGCCGCGCATCATCGACAGGGAGGTTCTTCTCCAGCGCCGTCGCGCGCGTCGCCGCCGTGGCATACGTCGTGGGACTCCGGTCGCCGTCTCGGTACCCGGCGACCCCATTGCTGTGGTCGGCGTGGTAGTGGGTGATCACCGCGTGCGTCGGCCAGCGCCCGGTGAGCTCTCGTGACTTCCCCGCCAGCCACCGCGCCCCCTCGGGGGTCATGAACCCCTCCACTGCCAGCACGCCGGATCGCCCGGCGATCAGTCCGCCGTTGCAGAGGGTGGTGCGGTCACCGCTGAGCGGCGTGGAGATGAGGGCCCAGACCCCCTCCGCCACCTGCTCCAGGCGTCCGAACGGCTCCGACGCCACCACCCCATTCCCGGTCGCCTGCGCCCACAGCGCCCGCACCGCTTCAGGTGCCAGGTGCGCCGCCAGCGCCAGGTGCGCCGCGCACGACACGCCATCTGCCAGGAACTTCCGCCGGGTGCAATCCGTCATGCCAGCCTCAGCTCGTCTCAGGTGTCAGGTGTCCAGTTCCCGGCTCAACACCGGTGCCGGTGGCGGCGACGCCCCCTGCAGCCGCGCGGCGATGAAGTCGCCGTGGAAGCGCCCGTTCTCGATGAAAACCTTGTTCGCGTCGAACCCCGCCGTCACCACGCCGGCAATGAAGAGCCCGGGGACCGAGGTCTCCAGCGTGTTCGGATCGTGGGACGGAATCCCCGTGGCCGGGTCGATCGGGACCCCCGCCCCCCGCAACAGGTCGACGTTAGGCGCGAAGCCGGTGAGCAGGAAGACGTGGTCGGCCATGACACTCCCCTCCCGTCCCTCGCTGTCGACCACGTCGACCCGGTCGCCGTGAATCGCCGTGACGCGCGAGTTCCAGCGCGCCTGGACCGCCCCCTCGGCGATCCGGTTGTTGAGATCGGGAAGGATCCACGGCTTGATCTTCTTGTCGAACGCGGGGCCGAAGTGCACGAGCGTGACCTCGGCGCCGGCGCGCCATAGGTCGAGCGCCGCCTCGGCCGCCGAGTTCCCGCCGCCCACCACCACCACCGCCTGCTGGAAAGCGACGTGCCCTTCGCGATAGGCGTGGGTCACGTGCGGCAGCGCCTCGCCGGGGACTCCAAGCAGGTTGGGCGACCCCCAGTACCCGGTGGCCACCACCACTGCGCGGCAATGCACCTGGCGGGCCTCCCCGCCGCGGCGCCGGGTACGCACGACGAAGTCCGGCGCGCTCCCCTCGATCGCCTCCACGCGCTCGAACTGCCGCACCGTAAGCCCGAAGTAGCGCACCACCGCCCGGTAGTAGGTCAGCGCGTCGCGCCGCGTCGGCTTGGCCTCGGAGATGACGAACGGGAGCCCGCCTAACGACAGTTTCTCGGCGGTGGAGAAGAAGGTCGCGTAGGTGGGGTAGTGCGTGACCGAGCTGACCACGCAGTCGGCATCGAGCACCAGGGTGCGGAAGCCGGCCCGCCCCAGGGAGATGGCGGCGGCCAGCCCGCAGGGACCGGCCCCCACCACCACGACGTCGGGCGACGGCTCCGCCGACGGCATCGCTCAGTCCCCGGAGAGGGTGGTGTCGATGATCTGATCGCGGCGCGTCCCCACCGAGACGAAGCGAATCGGCGCGTCCACCAGCGCCTCGATCCGGTCGAGGTAGGCCCGCGCCTCGCGCGGAAGGTCGGCCAGCGACCGCGCGTCGGCCGTCGACCGCTTCCAGCCGGGGAACCACTCGTACACCGGCGTCAGCGCGTCCAGCTCGGTGATGTCGGCCGGGAACTCCTCGTACAGCGCGTCGCCCACCATGTAGCCGGTGCAGATGCCTAACGTGTCGAGGGTATCGAGCACGTCGAGCTTGGTCACCGCCAGCCCGGTGAGCCCGTTCACCCGCACCGCGTAGCGCACCACCACGGCGTCGAACCAGCCGCAGCGCCGCGGGCGCCCGGTGGTGGCCCCGAACTCGTTCCCCAGCTGCCGCACGTGCGACCCCAGCGGCTCCTCGAACTCGGTCGGGAGCGGACCGTTCCCCACCCGCGTCGTGTACGCCTTCACCACGCCTAACGCGGCTTGCAGCGCCATGGGGGCGATCCCCGCCCCCGTCGCGGCCCCGCCCACCGTCGTGTTGCTCGACGTCACGAACGGGTACGTCCCGTGGTCGATGTCCAGGAGCGACCCCTGGGCCCCCTCGAGGAGGATCGCCGCCCCCGACTTCACCGCCCGGTGCATCGCCAGCCCCAGGTCGTCGGACAGCGCGGTCAGCCGCGGGGCCAGCGCCCCCAGCCGCTCCATCGTTTCATCCACCGACGCCCGCTTGGTCGACCCATACCGCGTCAGCCGCATGTTGGCCGTCTCGATCCCCTGCTCCACCAGGGGGCGCAGCCGGTCCATGTGCTTGAGGTCGACGACCCGCACCCCGCGGCGCCCGGCCTTGTCCTCGTAACAGGGGCCGATCCCGCGCCCCGTCGTCCCGATCGCCTTCGACGCCGCGCTCTCCGAGTCCACCAGCTTGTGGTACGGCATCACGAGGTGGGCACGGTCCGAGACGTACAGCCGCCCCTCGACGTCGATCCCGTCCTTCACCAGCTCGTCGATCTCGGTAAAGAGCGTCTCGGGGTCGAGCACCACCCCGTTCCCGATCGCACAGCGCACCCCCGGGTGGAGGATACCCGAGGGGATCTGGTGCAGGACGAACGAGTCGTCGCCGATGTGCACCGTGTGCCCGGCGTTCGCCCCCCCCTGATAGCGGACGACCCAATCGGCCTTCTCGGCGATCACGTCGACGAGCTTCCCCTTCCCTTCGTCGCCCCACTGGGCGCCGACGACCACGACGGTGCGTGTCTGTGCGTCGAACATGAGCTGCTGCCTGGCTTGGGCGCGCGCGTGCGCGGGAAACAAAAAAACGCCCCCGCGCGCGTGCGGGGGCGTTGGCGAAAGCTACCGAGCGGCCTGAGGGAGTCAACTCGAAGGGCCAGGGCGACACATGGCCGACGTCTCAGGGCGGATGAGTCCAGATGGCGATCACCGCGCAGGCGTCATTGAGGAACTCGACCGGAATCCTGGAGACCCCCCGATAGACCTCGACGACCTCGATTTCGGCCGGCGAGACCAGGCGCAGCGCCTCAAGCGCTCCCCCGTCGTCAATCGCCGTCACCCGGACCCCATCGACGTACACCTGCACGCGCGCGGGCGACACGGTACCCGGCAGCACGTCCTGGCACCGGGCGAAGCGAATCTCGTTCGGCCTGACGCGGACGCCCGGGATCATCTCGAGCAGGCTCTGGATGTCATACGCCGTACGAAGGTCCTCGCGAGTGATCACCGTCCCCCAGTTCGAGAGCGCACGCTCCACAACGCCGGCGAAGCGTGGATCGACCATCACGCGTCGTCCCGCGATCACCATCTCGGGAAGAAACGTCGCAAGCGGGTGAAGTCGCACCTGGACGCGCTCCGCCTCTGCGGCAATCGCTACGGTCCGCTCATCTGGCGTGAAGCCGAGTCGCCGAATACGGAGGGTCTGCCGCCCCGTCGGAACGATCCACGCGGCATATGCTTCTTCCGCCTCCGCCCATCGCACCCGACGCTCACCCAGCCACACCTCCGCGTCGTGAATCGGCTCCTTGTCGCGGGCGGAGACGACTTCGATGCGCACCACGGGAGCGCTCTCGGCAGGCGACATCGCGGCCACCGTCCCCGAGAGCGATGCGTCGAACCCCGGGGCTGTCACGAGCGCGGCGCCACGAGGCACGCGCAGCTTGCGTCCAGTGGTGGGCGACGGCAACGTGGCCTCGTCGATCCTCACGACGCTTCCGGCGTCGACGCCACACGCCACCCACGTTCCTGCGAGCGAGTCGATCCATCGCACGTTCACGGACGCTGCGATATCGACGATGTTCTCGCGCCGTGAGTGCGCCACATACGTGCCGCGCGGACGCACATGCGTCGTACTCGCTCCGACGCGCACCACGCGCCCGACGATCGCGGCCGCGTCCGCCCGATCGACATCGCCGGCTGAATCGCCACACAGCAGGCGAGCAACGCGCGAGGGCCCTGGCACACGCAGATCACCGCCCAACCCCTCGGCACCGGGCATCACGATCACCCCGAGCGTATCGCTCGCGAGTCCGAGCGCGCGCATGAGCGGCGTTCGCACGGCGAACCGCAACACGCCCGGCTGTGCGTACGGGACGTCGAGGGCCGGTCGACTGCCGAGGATCCAGCTCCCGGGGACATCGACCCCGCTCACGACGGCGCCGTCGGCGCGCGCCTCATCGGCACCACCCTCCGCCACCGTGAGGTGCAACGTGTCGCCGGGCAGGGTAAGCGTGTCGCGTTCACCACTGGCCACACGCAGCACCCGGCCGCCGCGCTCGATAACCCGCCGCACGCGCGTCACGTTTCGTATCGACACGTTGACGCCGAAGCCGTTCTCCTCGCGACGCAGTTCGAGCTCCGGGAGCCGCATGTGCCAGCGATTCACGATCCAGCGTCCCGATGCGAGCTGCATGAACTCGATCTCCCCGCCCGGATTCATCGACCGCGCCTCTGCCGGGAGTCCGACGTACGCGAATCGAATGCTGCGCAGTCGCCCCTCGGCGCTGAGCCAGAGCGCCCCTTCCACGTCTCCTTCCTTGGCGGGGCCCGCTCTCCTGAAGCCCAGGCCGCGCTCCTCCCCACTACCGGCCGCACCACGAACCCCCCAGAGACAGTAGTACTGTGCGAATGCGTCACCGAGAATCGCGCGCGCGTCTGGCGCGAAGTACTCCAGCTCTTCACCCTCCTTTCGTACGAAGCCCTGCGAGGCCAGGTCAGCCGGGTGAGGCGTGAAGAACGCGTCTCCGTGACTCCACACCGGCCCCCCGACCGCCTTCACGGTGTCACCCGCAGTGCCGACGGGGAGTACGCGCGTGTAGCGCACCAACTCCGCGGAGAACGTCGACTCCGCGCCTACGCGCTCACTTGAGCTG
>DAIESF010000315.1 GCA_027346425.1 Gemmatimonadota bacterium
GCGTTAGGCTCGCGCGGCGCCGCCCTCCTCGAACCCTACAGCGACGACCCGAAGAACACCGGACTTTCCCTGGTCCCGCCAGGGCGCGTGAAGCAGGTCAGCGCACTGGCGCTGCAGAACGGCTTCCAGGTGAACGTCCACGCCATCGGCGACCGCGCCAACCGCACCGTCCTCGACGAATTCGAAGCGGCGCTCAAGGAGCACCCCAAGACCGACCATCGCTTCCGCATCGAACACGCCCAGATTCTCCACCCCGAGGACATCCCCCGCTTCGCCCAGTTAGGAGTGATTCCGTCGATGCAGGCCTCGCATCAGACGAGCGACATGTACTGGGCCGGGAACCGCCTTGGTCAGCAGCGGCTGTTGGGCGCCTACGCCTGGCGGTCGCTCCTCAACTCCGGCGTCATCATCCCCAACGGGAGCGACCTCCCGGTGGAGAAGACCAACCCGCTCATCTCCTTTCACTCCTCCATCTCGCGCCAGGACGACAACAACTGGCCGGCCGGCGGCTGGTTCCCCGAGCAGCGGATGACGCGCGAGGAAGCGCTGAAGTCGATGACCATCTGGGCCGCCTGGGCCGCGTTCATGGAGAAGGATGTCGGCTCGCTCGAGGCGGGGAAGTACGCCGACTTCGTCGTCCTCGACCAGGACATCATGCGGGTCCCGGCCGAGCTGGTGCTCCAGACGAAGGTCCTCTCCACCTGGCTGGGCGGCACGGCGGTCTATCGCCGCGACGCGGCCGACGTGGTCCACAACTAGCCCGCCCCGATGTCGAGCCGCCAGCTGCTACCCCCGTCCAACCACCCATGAAGCCGGCGCGCCTCATTCGCGCCGCCCTCCTCCTTGGCGTCCTCCTCTTCGGGGGGGTCACCTGGTATGTCCGGCGGGCCGGGGAGGCCCCCCCGTTCGATCCCGCGAATGCGACCACTCTCCTCTGGGTGGCACGCGGAATCTGGGGATTCTCCATGGCGACCTGCCTCGTCCTGTTCGGGCTCGTTCGCAGCGCGCGCACAGCGGCCCGGGTGCAGTCGCTGTCCGTCATTGGTTGGGCGTCGGGCGAGCTCGTCGCGATGATGGGAGGGGTCGTCTGGTTTCTCACCGGCAACTCCGACTGGTACGCGTTCGGGCTGGTGTACCTCGTCCTCACCTTCCTCGCCTTTCCAGCGGCAAGGGAGTGACGCTCCCCGGAACATGGTGAGCGCTCGAACGATCCCGGGGTTTCGGACGTTCGGCGAGTGCGTGACGGGCGCCCCTTGCACCTCTCCCCGGCGGTGGCCGGCGCGGACGCGGCGCGCCTCTTGCCAGCCTTCCTAGTTTTCCCGATCCCCCAGACAACGACCCATGCTTTCTGCCTCGTCCCTCGCATTTCTCAAGCGCCTCCTCGACTCCCCAGGCCCGTCAGGCTTCGAAGCGGCGCCAGCCCGAATCTGGCGTGAGGAGGCGGCCCCCTTCGCCGCCGTCTCGGCGGACGTCACGGGGAACAGCCTGGCCGAGGTGAACGGTGCGGGGGGCGTGACGATCATGCTCGCGGGGCACATCGACGAGATCGGGGTGATCGTCACCTGGGTGGATGAGGGGGGGCTGGTCTATATCGCCCCCATCGGCGGCTGGGACACGCAGGTTCTCGTGGGACAGCGCATCCGCTTCGCCGGGCGCAACGGCGACGTGGTCGGGGTGATCGGGAAGAAGCCGATCCACCTGATGAAGCCTGACGAGCGCGAGAAGGTCACCAAGATTGCCGACATGTGGGTCGACATCGGCGCCGCGTCGCGCGACGAGGCGCTGGCACTGCTGAGCATCGGAGATGCCGGGGTGATCGACTCGCGCACGGTCGACCTCCCCAACAACAGGATTGCCTCCCGGTCGATCGACAACCGCATCGGTGCCTTCGTGGTCCTCGAGGCGCTGCGCCGCTATGCGGAACGGCCGGGGGCAGCGCGAGTGGTGGCCGTGGCCACCGCGCAGGAAGAGATCGGGCTCCATGGCGGCGGGGCCCTCGTGGCCGCGGCCCGCGTCAATCCGGCCATGGCCATCGCCGTCGACGTCACCTTCGCGACCGACCACCCCGGCCCGGAGAAGAAGGAAGTGGGGGAGCACAAGCTTGGCGGAGGCCCGGTGCTCACCCGTGGGTCGGTCAATTCGCCGGTGGTCTATCGCCTGCTTCGCGACGCGGCCGAGCGAGCGGAGATCCCGTACACGATCCACGCCGCCGGGCGGGACACCAGCACCGACGCCGACTTCATCCACCTTGCGCGCGAGGGGGTCGCGACGGCGCTCGTCTCGATTCCCAACCGCTACATGCACTCCCCTAACGAGATGGTGTCGCTCGACGACCTCGATCGCGCGGCCGACCTGATCGCCGAGACCTGCCGGGCGGTCACGGCGGCGACGGATTTCACGGCGCGGTAGGCGCGAGCGCGCTGACCCTGCCCCGGTGGCGCACGACGCGCCGCCGGGGCATTTTGTATACAATTCCCTCCCCCGGACGGTCCCCTCCATGTGCGTCCCCATTTCGCGCCTCGCCCTCGTGGCCGGCGCCGTCACGCTGGCGTCGCCCCCCCTTGCCGCCCAGGGGCGCGCCGCGACGAGCGCCCGACCCCGCGCGGCCATCGTGACCGCGATCGACTCCATTGCCCAGGCCTTCCTCGAGGACGGGCGAGCAGCGGGCATGTCGATCGCCGTGGTGAAAGGGAATGACACGCTCGCCCTCAGGGGATTCGGCAAGGCCGACATCGAACTCGACGTCGCCACGCCGGAGCGCGCCGTGTACGAGATCGGCTCGGTGACCAAGCAGTTCACCGCCGCCGCCATTTTGCAGCTGCAGGACGAGGGGAAGCTCTCGCTCGACGACGAGATCACGAAGTACCTCCCCGACTATCCCACGCAGGGATATCGCGTCACGATCCGTCGCCTCCTCGACCATACCTCGGGGATCAAGGGCTACACCGAGCTCCCGGGCTTCGGCGCCATCATGACCCGCAAGCTCCCCAAGGACACGCTCGTCGCCCTCTTCAAGAACGAGAAGTTCGACTTTGCGCCTGGCGATGGAGAGGTCTACAACAACTCGGCGTACTTCCTGGCCGGGCTCATCATCGAGAAGGTCACCGGAAAGTCGTACGGCGACTACGTGAAGGAGACGCTCTTCGACAAGGTGGGGATGACCGACTCGCGTTACTGCTCGGAGAGCGCCATCACCCCACGCAAGGCGCACGGCTACGACATGGGCCCCGGCGGCCTCCGCAACAAGGGATACATCGACCACACGTATCCATACGCCGCCGGCTCGCTCTGCGCGACCGTGGGCGACCTGGTGGCGTGGAACCGCGCCCTCCACGGGGGCAGGGTCCTCTCGGCCCGCGCCTATCGCGAACTGGTCACCCCGACGACACTCAACGACGGGACCACGCTGCGATATGCCAAGGGGCTCGCTCTTCACACCTTCGCCGGGCATCGCACCATCGAGCACGGTGGCGGGATCAACGGCTACCTCTCCGAGTCGGCGTACTTCCCCGACCAGGACGCGATCATCGTCGTGCTCATCAACACCGCCGGACCGGTTTCGCCGAACGCCGTCACCGCCGCCCTGGCCACCGCCGCCTTCGGTCCGGCCACGCGCCCGTCGGAGAGGTATGCTGGCCACCTCGCCGAGCTCGCCGGGACGTACGTCGGCGTTGGGCGCGGCGAGCAGAT
>DAIESF010000331.1 GCA_027346425.1 Gemmatimonadota bacterium
GCGCAGGCCCACCTCGTGGGGCGCACGCCTGCCTTCACGATCTACGACGAGGACGATTCGCTGGCCGTGGTCAAGCGCGTGATGGAGCGGCTCGGGATCAACGCCAAGGAACGATCTCCGCAATCGATCCTCGCCTCGATCTCCGACGCCAAGAACGCGCTCGTCTCGCCTGACGAGTACGCGCGACTCGCACTCGACCCGCACACCAGGGCGGTCGCCGAGGTTTACCAGGCGCTGGAGCCCGCCATGCGCCAGGCCAATGCCGTTTCGTTCGACGACCTCCTCACCCTGCCGGTGCAGATCCTCGAGCAGCACGAAGGGCTCCTGCAGCAGTACCGCTCGCGCTTCCGCTACATATTGGTCGACGAGTATCAGGACACCAATCGCGCGCAGTATCGCTTCGTCGCGTTGTTAGGCGGGGCGCACGGGAACGTGGCGGTGGTAGGAGACGACGACCAGTCGATCTACGGCTGGCGGGGGGCCGACATCCGCAACATCCTCGACTTCGAGAAGGACTTCCCGGCCGCGCACGTCGTCCGGCTCGAGGAGAACTACCGCTCCACTCCGCAGATTCTCGAACTCGCCAACGCCGCCATCGCGGTCAATACGGAGCGGCGCGGGAAGACGCTCCGCAGCACCCGTCCCGGGGGCGACCCCGTCGCGGTCGTCGCCGCCCTCGATGAGCGCGACGAAGCGGAGTTCGTGATCGAGGAGATCCAGGGACGCCGTTTCAGCGCCCGCGGGCGCCCGCTCAAGGATTTCGCGGTCCTCTATCGCACGAACGCGCAGAGCCGGGCGATGGAAGAGGCGTTGCGCCGGCACGGCATTCAGTATCGTCTCATCGGGTCGGTGCGATTCTACGACCGGCGCGAGATCCGCGACCTGATGTCGTACCTCAAGCTCGTCGCCAACCCCAACGACGACGAAGCCTTCCGCCGCGCGATCGCCGTCCCGCGTCGCGGGGTGGGGGAGACATCGGTCGAGACGCTCGCCGAGATGGCGTATCAGGCCCGCCTCCCCCTCCTCGCCGCCTCCACCGATCCGCAGCTGATCGCGGGGATGCGCCCCGCGGCCCGAACCGCGCTGGCCGGCTTTTCCGCCCTCATCACGCGCCTGCGTGAACTGGCCCGCGAATCGCCGGTCGACGAGGTCCTGCGCGAATTGGTCGAGGCGATTCGCTACGCCGACCATCTCCGCGCCGAGGGCCCCGACTCGGCGGATCGCATGGAGAACGTGCGCGAGCTGATCACCAGTGCCGCGGAGACCGTCATCGACGACGGCGGCGAGGTGGGGCTTACCCCCCTCGACCATTTCCTCCAGCGCGCCACCCTCGTGGCCGGCGTCGACGCCCTCGACCCCGACGCCGATGCCGTCGTCCTCATGACGCTGCATAACGCGAAGGGGCTCGAGTTCCCGGTCGTCTTCATCACCGGGATGGAGGAAGGGCTCTTCCCGCTGGCCCGGTCCCGCGACGAGCCGGCCCTGCTCGAGGAGGAGCGCCGCCTGTTCTACGTCGGGATCACGCGTGCCGAGGAAGGGCTCTTCATCACGCACGCGCGGAGCCGTCGCCGCAACGGCGAGATGATGAACTCCATCGCCTCCTCGTTCGTGCGCGACCTGCCCAGGACGCTCGTGAAGTCGCGCGCCACGGCGCGTCTCCGCGGCAGCGGACGGTTTGGTGATGACGACGGGATGTTCGGCTCGCCTCGGTTCGGCGACGCCTCCCCGCGCTTTGGAGGAGGGAGCGGACGCAGCGAGTGGTTTGGCGACCGTCCCACCCCCTCGGAACGTCGTCCGGGGACGCCGGTCAGTCGTCCGGCACCACGCGCCGCCGCCGACGAGGAGGAATCGCAGGACACCCCGGTCTTCGCCCCCGGGGTGCGCGTGCGACATGCGAAGTTCGGGGAGGGGATCATCGCCGAGCTCTCCGGGAGCGGACGCGACGCGAAGGTGACGATCGACTTCGATGACGAATCCATCGGCCGCAAGCGCCTCGTGGTGGCCTACGCCGGGCTCGAGCGCGGGGTGGAGTGATGGCCGTCTCCGACGACGACGTCCGCCACGTCGCCGCGCTCGCGCGGCTTGGACTCGAACCCGATCGGATCCACCTCCTCGCGGCCGAGCTGAACGGGATCCTGGCGCACATGGACGTCCTCGCCGCCGTGGAGACGTCGGGCATCGATCTCCATGCCCGCGCCGAAGGGGAGGGGATGCCACTGCGCGCCGATGCGGGGGCGACGGTCCCGCTCGCCCGCCCGCGCGAGTCGTTCGCCCCCGAGATGCGTGACGGGTTCTTCCTGGTCCCGCGCCTCTCGACTCACGAGGACGCGCCGGAGGAGTCGTGAGCGGCGCCCTGTTGCGACTGACGGCGTCGGCGCTCCGCGACCGGGTGGCGGCTGGCGACGCGTCGGCGCTGGCGGTGGCCGACGCCTCGTTCGAGCGCGCGGCGGTGGTTGGCGCCGGCCCCGACGCGCTCAACATCGTGCTCTGGCACGATCGCGAGTGGTCACGCGCCGCCGCCGAGCAGGTCGATGCCGCTGTCATTCGCGGTGACGCGCCCCCCCCGCTCGCCGGCGTCCCGGTCGCGATCAAGGACAACCTCGCCACCACCCACCTCGCCACGAGCTGCGGATCGCGCATCCTCGAAGGGTACGTCTCCCCGTACGAAGCGACGGCGGTGCGCCGCCTGCGCGCGGCTGGCGCCATCATCGTGGGCAAGACCAACATGGACGAGTTCGCGATGGGATCGTCGACCGAGCACTCGGCGTACGGTCCCACGCGGAACCCGCTCGCCCCCGATCGCGTCCCCGGCGGCTCCTCCGGCGGGTCGGCGGCCGCGGTCGCCGCCGGGCTCGCCCCCATCGCGTTAGGCTCCGAGACCGGAGGGTCGGTGCGGCAGCCGGCGGCGTTCTGCGGCATCACCGGGATCAAGCCGACGTACGGTCGCGTGAGCCGTTACGGACTCGTCGCCTTCGCCTCGTCGCTCGATCATGTCGGTGTCTTCGGTCGTACCGTCGACGACGCCGCCCTCGGGCTCCAGGCGATCGCCGGCGCCGATCCGCGCGACGCCACCAGCATCGATGTCCCGGTCCCGGACTACCGCGCGGCCTCTCGTATGTCAATGCGCGGGATGGTGATCGGATGCCCGCGCGAGTACTTCCCCAATACGCTCGCCCCGCGGGTGCGCGACCGCTGCGCCGCCGCCGTCGACGCCCTGCGTGCGGCCGGGGCCGAGGTGCGCGAGGTCTCGCTGCCGCACACCGCGCTCGCCATTCCGGCCTACTACATCGTGGCCCCCGCCGAGGCGTCGTCGAACCTGGCACGCTTCGACGGCGTGCGCTACGGTTTGCGCCTGACGGGTGACGGCCTGCGGGCGATGTATGAGGCCACCCGGTCGCGCGGCTTTGGCGAAGAGGTCACGCGCCGCATCCTCCTCGGGACATACGTCCTCTCCGCCGGGTACTACGACGCGTACTACCGCAAGGCGATGGAAGTGCGCCGACTCATCGCCAGCGACTTCGCGCACGTCTTCGCCTCGGGGGTGCACGCGCTCCTCACCCCGACCACGCCGACCCCCGCCTTCAAGCTCGGGGCGGTGAGCGACCCGTACGAGATGTACATGAGCGACATTTTCACCGTCACCGCCAACCTGGCCGGCGTCCCGGCCATGTCGGTCCCGGCAGGGCACGTCGACGGGCTTCCGGTCGGAGCACAGATCATCGCCCCGCACTTCGGCGAGGTGGCCATGCTAGGCGTCGCCTACGCCCTCGAGCGTGCACTGGGCACGGGCGGGCGCCGGTGACCATCCCGCCCATGCATCCACGCTACGAACTCGTCGTCGGGCTGGAAGTGCACGTCCAACTCAAGACGCGCAGCAAGATCTTCTGCGCGTGCGCCACCGACTTCGGCGCCCCGCCCAACGCCAACACCTGCCCGGTCTGCCTCGCCCTCCCGGGGGCGCTTCCGGTCCTCAATGCGCACGCCGTGCAGCTGGCGGTGCGCACGGCGCTCGCCCTCGAGTGCACCGTCCACCGCGCCTCGGTCTTCGCCCGCAAGAACTACTTCTACCCCGACCTCCCCAAGGGCTATCAGATCTCGCAGTTCGACCAGCCCATCGCCACCGGCGGCCGACTGCTGATCGGCGTGCGTGACGATGGCACCCCGCGCGCCATCGGTGTCACCCGCGCCCACATGGAGGAGGACGCCGGCAAGTCGGTGCACGATCGCTACGTCTCGGCCACCGCGATCGACCTCAATCGTGCCGGGACACCGCTCGTCGAGATCGTTTCCGAGCCCGACCTGCGGTCGGCGGCCGAGGCCCGCGAGTACTGCCAGCGGCTCAAGGAAATCCTCGAGTACATCGAGGTCTCCGATGCCAACATGGAGGAAGGGAGCCTGCGGGTCGACGCCAACGTGTCGGTGCGCCCCCACGGTGCGACCACGCTCGGCACCAAGACCGAGATCAAGAACATGAACTCGTTCTCGGGGGTGGAGCGGGCCATTGCCGTGGAGTTCGAGCGCCAGTGCGCGCTGCTCGACGCCGGCGAGCGTGTCGTGCAGCAGACGATGCTCTGGGACGCCGACCGCCACCAGGTGCGCCCCGCCAGAAGCAAGGAAGGAAGTCACGACTACCGGTATTTCCCCGACCCCGACCTCCCGCCGCTGGTCCTGACCGCCGCGTACATCGAGGAGGAACGCCGCGCGCTTCCCGAGCTCCCCGCCGCGCGGCGCGCACGCCTTCAGGGCGAGTATGCGCTCACGCCATACGATGCGGGGGTGCTCACGGCCAACCGCCCGCTCGCCAATTACTTCGAGGCGGTGGCGCAGGCGCACGGCGATGGCAAGGTCGCCGCCAACTGGGTCATGGGTGAGGTCCTGGCCTACCTCAATAGTGCCGGATTGCCCATCACGGCGTTCCGCGTCCCCGCGGCCGAGTTGGGCGCCCTGCTCGGACTGGTGCGTGACGGCACCGTGTCCAACAGCGCGGCAAAGAAGATCTTCGCCCGCATGGTGCAGGGGGCGGGAACGCCGGCCGCCATCGCCGAACGGGAGGGACTCACCCAGGTGAGTGACGACGCATCGCTGTCGGCGTGGGTGGACGCCGCCTGGACGGCGCACCCCGAGGAGGTCCGCCGCCTCGTCGGGGGAGAGAAGAAGCTGCTCGGCGTGCTCGTCGGCGCCGTGATGAAGGAGTCGGCGGGACGCGCCGACCCGCGGAGAGTCAACCAGCTCCTGTCGGCGAAGCTGGCCGAGGCGTCTCGGGCCTGACCGACGGCGCCGCCGGGGCCACCGTATCGGCGCTCCGTTCGGGAAAGAGCGGCGTGGGGAGCGTCGCCGCGTGCGCTAGCTTCGACGCTGGCATCCCGAAATGGCGCTCGACTTCCTCGAGCAGGCGATCCTCGCCCCCCAGCCGTAACGCCTCGCGGCGCACCCGCTTCGCCAGCCGCAGGCGCAGGTCCCCCGACGGGTCGAAGGCGTACGGTTCCGCGTCGTCCATCCGGTTGAGCAGGTCGACGACGTAGTCGAACGATCGCACCAGGTACGCGCCCACCTGCTCGTTCGGGAGGTCCCAGCGCGAATAGTCCGACGCGAGCTGGAAGATGCGCTGCCACGACTCCATGTCCGTCACCCGCACCATCCCGCGAAAGATCCGGCGATTGGTCGGGGTGCTGAAGATGGTCGGGCTCAGGATGCGATCGAGGTGGTTGTCGCTGCGCGCGTGGTCGAGCAGGATGAGCTCGCGAGCTCGGCGCGCCGAGCGCTCCCCCAGGTGCGTCTCGAAGCGGTTCTCCCAGTAGCTGTGTCCGAGGGCGGTGGTGCTCGACGTGACCGCCAACTGTCGCGGGACGAAGTAGTTGTGTGCCACCACGTCGGCGGCGAGGTGGGAGAGGTAGCCTAACGAGAAGGCCCGCAGGGGCTCGTCGCGCGCCCGGTCGAGGATCTCGAACCCCACCATCCACGAGTGGCAGTGGCGGCCGGCGGCCGCGTACTTCTTGGCGATGCTGGTGTCGGCGGCGATCGAGCCGTAAAGGAAGTCGTAGGGAAAGGCGCGCAGCAGGTCGGCCACCGCCGCGGGAAGCAGGGTCAACGAGCGCAGCAGCGCCTCGCCGAGGAAGACGTGCGTCCCCGGCGTCCAGGCCCACGCCGTGCCGGGAACGAGTGCGAGGAGGACGAGGGCACCGATCGCCATCGTCCCCAGGCCACTCCCGAATGCGCGCGCCGGGCGGCGCGCCACGCCGCGCCCCCCGCCGCGCGAGCGATGCCTAACGTCGATCTGCGGCACGCGACCGGATGCGCGGCGCTTCGTCACGTCGCGTGTCGATGCGCACGTCCTCGTCCTCCGCGAGCGCGTCGCGCTCCGCACGGGCCCGTCGCCGGCGCGCCAGCGCCTTGGCCTTGCGGCTGTCGGCAGACTTCCCGAAGGAGCGCCGCACCGATCGCCCGCCGGCCGCCATGCCGCGGAAGAACGACGCCGCCCCGACCACCGCACCCTCGGCCTGCTCCTGGGCGATTCCCACCAACTCGTCGAGGCGGGCAATCCGCCCTTCGGCCACATCCATCACCGATCGCACCCGATCGCTCGCGTCTTCGATCGTTTCGCCCGCCAGGGCCAGCGGTTCCTTGAGGCTCTTGACGATTGCACGCACCTCGCTGGCGACTTCGCGCGTCTCGGTCAGGGCGCCCTTCAACGGCTCGTACGCGTTCCGGATGAGCTTGGTGAGCTCGTCGATGCTCTTCTTGAGCGCGTACAGCAGCGCCACACCAAGCACCAGCGTGACAAGGACGACGAGCGAGACCAGACTCAACCCGATGCTCGCAACCGTGTCCAACCAGGTGCGCTCGACGACGACACGAGTCGCCGCAGAGTCGGACACCGCCTGAAACAGCATGAGTACCGAAGGCGCCAGCGACGACATGGGCACCACCTCTGACAGGGTGAACGGGCACCGCGCAGCACGCGCCCGCATCGCATCGTACCACGCCGAAAAAAGCGAAGTCAAGCGACGCCTTGAAGATACCCATTGGCAACGGGCATTATTCGACGACTTCAACACGTGACGCGAATGTCTTCAGTGCAGTACATCGTGGAGGGCGGCCACCGCCTGTCCGGGAGCATCGAACCGTCGGGCAACAAGAACGCGGCCCTCCCCATCATCGCCGCCGCCCTCCTCACGGAGCATGAGGTCACCCTCGAGAACGTCCCCCGAATTCGCGACACCGAGGCGCTCGTCCAGCTCCTCCAGGCGGTGGGGGCCGAGGCGGCCTGGCGCGAGCGAAATACCCTCGTCATTCGGGCAAAGGACGTTCGTGCAGAGGCGCTCGATCCCGAACTGTGCGCCAAGATCCGCGCGTCCATCCTGCTCGCCGGTCCGCTGCTCGCGCGATGCGGGCACGTCATCCTCCCCCCGCCGGGGGGCGACGTGATCGGCCGACGTCGCGTCGACACGCACTTCCTCGCCTTCGAACAGTTGGGTGCAACCGTCTCGGCGACCGATAAGTTCGAATTCAAGGCCGCAAAGCTGCGCGGCGCCGACGTCTTTCTGGACGAGCCCAGCGTGACGGCGACCGAGAACGCCCTCATGGCCGCCGTCTATGCCGAGGGAACGACAGTCCTCCGCAACGCCGCGTCCGAGCCGCACGTTCAGGACCTCGCGCACTTCCTCGTCGCACTGGGCGCCAGGATCGAGGGGATTGGCACCAACACGATGACGGTGCACGGTCCCGCCACGCTCGGAGGGGCGCGACATCGCATCGGCCCCGATCACATCGAGGTCGGCTCGTTCATCGGCCTCGCCGCCGTCACCCGCTCGACCCTCCGCGTCACCCGCGCCGGCGTCGAGCACCTGCGCTCCACGCGCATGGGGTTCGAGCGCCTCGGGATTCACTGCGAGGTGGAGGGGGACGACCTCATCATCCCCGCCGAGCAGTCCCGTGTGATTCAGTCCGACCTTGGAGGGCACGTTCCAAAGATCGAGGACCAGCCGTGGCCGGCGTTCCCCGCCGACGTCATGTCGATCGCGATCGTGACCGCCACGCAGTGCGAAGGACTCGTGCTGAT
>DAIESF010000376.1 GCA_027346425.1 Gemmatimonadota bacterium
ATGAACCGGCACGGCCTGATCGCCGGGGCCACGGGGACGGGGAAGACGAAGTCGTTGCAGCTGATCGCCGAACAACTGTCGAGCGCTGGCGTCCCGGTCTTCATGGCCGACATCAAGGGCGACCTCTCGGGAGTCGGCGTCCCGGGCGAGACGAACGACAAGATCACCGGGCGCGCCACCGACACCGGGTACACGTGGGTCCCGAACGGATTCCCGGTGGAGTTCCTGAGCCTGACGGGGGACAAGGGAGCACAGCTGCGCGCCACCGTCTCGTCGTTCGGCCCGCAGCTCCTGGCCAAGGTCCTGGACCTCAACGAGACACAGACGTCGGTCCTGGCGCTCGTTTTCAAGTACTGTGACGACAAGGGGCTCCTCCTCCTCGATCTGGCCGACCTCCGCAGCGTGTTGCAGTACCTCACCGAGGATGGCGCCGACGAGCTGCGCGACTACGGCGGGATGTCCAAGGCAACGGTCGGCGTCCTGCTCCGCGAGATGGTCGAGCTCGAGCAGCAGGGAGCCGGGAAGTTCTTCGGCGAACCGATGTTCGACCTCGACGACCTGATGCAGGTCGAACGCGACGGGCGCGGGCTGGTGAGCATCCTCGAGCTGAGCGACGTGCAGCAGAAGCCGGCGCTCTTCTCCACGTTCATGCTGTGGATGCTGGCGACGCTCTACAACGAACTCCCCGAGGTCGGTGACATCGACCGTCCCAAGCTCGCCTTCTTCTTCGACGAAGCGCACCTCCTCTTCGAGGACGCCAGCAAGGCGTTGTTGGACCAGATCGAGCAGGTCGTGCGCCTGATTCGGTCCAAGGGAGTCGGCGTCTTCTTCATCACGCAGAGCCCCAAGGACATCCCCGAGACCGTCCTCGCGCAGTTGGGGAACCGCGTGCAGCATGCGTTACGCGCCTTCACCCCGGACGACGAAAAGGCGCTCCGCGCGGCTTCGCGCACCTTCCCCAAGACCGAGTTCTACGACGTACAGCAGACGCTCACCTCGTTAGGGATCGGTGAGGCGCTGGTCGTCACCCTGACCCCCAAGGGGACGCCAACGCCCCCCTTCGCCACCCACATGATCCCGCCGCAGTCGCGGATGGGACCGCTCACCGTCGCCGAGATGTCGCAGCGGCTGCGCACGCCGCAGGTGAAGAAGTACGCCACCCCCGTCGATCGCGAGAGCGCCTACGAGATCCTCAAGGCGCGCTATGACGCCAAGGCGGCGGAAACCGCCGCCGAGGCGCCTCCTCCCCCGGGCCGAGGACGCGGAGCCGCCACGCGCCCGGCCGATGATGCGGGAGTGCTCGGCCAGGTCCTCAACTCCTCGGTGGGGAGGAGCGTGATTCGCACGGCGGCGGTGGCGGTCACGGGGACGCTGGTGCGTGGAATCCTCGGAGCACTGGTGGGGGGAAAGCGGCGGCGGTAGCCCGCCGCTAGCGCCGCCCCAGGGCGAAGGTGAACGGTTGCTCGACAAGCTGCCGCACCTTTCGTCCCGCGGCTTCCGCCGGGACGAAGCGCATCCGCACCAGCGCGTCGCGCACGCTCTGCTCGAACAGTGGGTGGTCTACCCGTATCGCGTGAACGCTCTCGCGCTCCACGCGTCCCAGCGTGTCGACCACGAACTGCATCACGATCGTCCCTTCCACGCCAGCGTTCGCGAGGATCCCCGGATAGCGAGGGACGACCCCCTTGCGGGCGACGACTTCGCGATCGACCGCGAAGGCCGACATCGGGGCGTCATTGTCGCCGGCAGCGTCGGCGCTTCCACCAGACGTCTCACCCCCCGCCGCACTGGACGCCAGGGCACTCGAATCGAACGGGACGCCGAGTGCTTCCGTAACCGCAGGGAGCGTCGTGGGTATGATCGTGGGATCCACGACCAGCTCACGGACGGGATGGGGGATGGATGGCAGCTGCCGAGGACGTTCGGCCGGATCGGGCGGCGTCCGCACCGGGGCGGATGGGGCGCGCCGCGGGACCATTGGCTTGATGTACACGAGGCGCTGTGCCTGCGGCTCGACACGCCGCGGTGCCTCGGCCGAGATGCCGGATGCAACGAGCGTTCCGGCAATGACGATCGCATGCACCATGGCGCTCAGGATGGTACCGCCGAGTGAACGCTGGCGCCGGTATGCCGATTCTGGTAGGGTGAAGCGCATGATGATCCTCCACCGAGGGGAAGTGTTCGGGTCGCATCACGTTCTACCCCTAACGTCGGCCAGCGGGATGAGGCGACGGTGAGTGCAACATTACGCCTTGATGATGCGCACATGAGCTTGCGGTTACTCGCCACCGGGTTGCTGCTGACGGTTGCTCCCGGGGCCGTGGGCGCGCAGCTGGTGCGCGGCACCGTGCGCGAGGCAGGGAGCGGGGCGCCGCTGGCCGGCGTCGTCGTCTCGATTCACCGTCCGGCGGATGGGAACCCCACCGCGTCCCTCGCCGCCACTCTGACCAACACCAGCGGCGAGTTCTCCATCACCCTCGGCGACACCGGGTATTTCATCCTCATCGCCAAGCGAATCGGGGCGCGGCAGTTCCAGTCACCGCCATTCGCACTCGTTCCGGGACAGACGCACTGTCTCGACGTCACGCTCGACCCCGTGCGCTACGAGCTTCCCGTGGTGACGGTGTCGGAGGCCACTCCTTGCCGCGCCCGCGGCGC
>DAIESF010000277.1 GCA_027346425.1 Gemmatimonadota bacterium
CGCCATCCCGGGCGCGCCTGGAGGATCGCTTCCACCAGCGAGAGGTTGGCCAGGTTGTCCTCGATGTACAGGAGCGTGGCGTCCCGATGCTCGACGACAGGAACCGCAAAGCTCCCCGTGATGTCGAGCCTGCCTACCGGATCGTGCGCTCCGTCGACTTCGACGCGAAAGGTGCTGCCGTCGGGCGAGGTCGACTCGAGGATCAGTGCCCCGCCCATCGCCTCGCACAGTCGCTGCGACAGGGCGAGCCCGAGCCCCGTCCCCTCCACCTCCGTCTGCTCCGCGCCGAGCCGCGCGAACGGGGTGAAGAGCTGGTCGAGGCGATCGGTGGGAATCCCCATGCCGTTGTCGCGCACGCGCACCGCCCAGCGCCCATCGGGGAGCGGGTCGCAGGCGAGCTGCACGTAGCCGTTGGGGCGGTTGTACTTGATGGCGTTGCTGAGGAGGTTGAGCAGCACCTGCACCAGACGCTGGCGGTCGGCATGCGCGAAGGCCTCGGCGGGGAAGCTCCCTTCGCGCAGCTCCACCTGGTGCTGCTGTGCCAGGGGGCGCACCAGCCCAACGGTTTCGTGCAGCACGGGAGCCAGCGCCACCGGCTCGAGCGAGAAGCGCTCGCGTCCCGCCTCGATGCGCGAGATCTCGAGGACCTCGTTGATGAGGTGCAACAAATGGCGCCCCGCCTTGAGGATGTGCTGGATCCCCTTCGCCTGTTGCGGCGCGAGCTCGCCGCGGGCGGCTAATTGCGCAAAGCCAAGTATGCTGTTCATCGGCGTGCGCAACTCGTGGCTCATGCGGCTCAGGAATTCGCTCTTGGCGCGGTTGGCGCGTTCGGCTTCTTCCTTGGCGCGAGCCAGCGCCTCGTCGGCTCGCACGCGATCGGTCACGTCGCGGCCGAAGGCAATGACCCCCTCGCCGGCGCTCGCGTTGGAGATCGTGCGCCCCACGTTCTCGAAGACGCGGTAGCTCCCGTCCTTGTGGCGGATGCGGAAGACGCTGGTGACCGGTTCGCTCGGGTGCTCGCACACCCACACCAGGTCACGCACCGTCTGCTCGACGTCGTCTGGGTGGAGAAGGTCGGCCGGGCGTGTGCCCATGAGCTCCTCCGGCCGATACCCCAGCATGCGCAGCGACGACGGACCCACATAGGTGAGCGCCCCCGTGACGTCGCACGTCATCACGAAGTCGGCGGCGTTCTCGATGATGCGCCGGAACTGCTCGTCCTGCTCGCGCAGCCGCCGCTCGGCGGCAATGCGCTCCGTGATGTCGCGAGCGTTGGCGATGAGCCCTTCCTCGGGGCCGTTAGGCGAGAGCGTGCGCGCCGCGCCTTCGAACCAGAGCCAGTGCCCGTCCTTGTGCCGAATGCGATACTGGTTGGTGTACGTCTGCCCCGGGTGCGACACCACCTTGGCAATCGTCGCCATCACGATCGGGACGTCGTCGGGATGAATGACGTCGACCGGGCGCATCCCCATCATCTCGTCAGGCGTGATGCCAAGGAGGCGCTCGACCGAGGGGCCGACGAAGGTGATCGCCCCGGTGGTGTCGAAGATGAAGACCTGGTCGTTGCTGTTCTCGATCAGGCGGCGGAAGTGCTCTTCCTGCGCGCGCAGCGCTTCCTGCGCGGCGGTGCGCTCCGCTATCTCCTCCGCCAGCGCCGCTGTGCGCTCGGCGACGCGGCGCTCCAGCTCTTCGTTCGCCTGCAGTTGCGCCAGCTCCGCCGCCTTGCGCGCGCTGATGTCGCGCGCCGCCGCCACCAGGCGATCCTTCCCGCCGGTGTTGATGCGCGTGAGACGCATCTCCTCCCAGATCGGCGTCCCGTTCTTGTGGTACCCCATCCACTCGAAGCGCTGCGGCTCGCCAGCTGCAGCGCGCCGCGCGTACTCCCACGCCCGCTCCTCGGTGAATCCCTGGTCGGCGGCCGTCAGCCCTACCATGCCGCGTGCCTTCTGCTCCTCTGCCGAGTAGCCGAACAACTCGACCGCCGCCTCGTTGAGCTCCAGCAGCTCTCCCGTGTCCAGGTCGTGCACCCACATCGCGTCGAAGGCGTAGCGGAAGATCGAGCGATGGGCATTCTCCGACCTGCGCAGCGCCAGTTCGGTCGCGCGCCGCTCCGTGATGTCGAGCGAGGTGCCGAGGACGCGCGTGTGGCGCCCATTGGCGGCGGGGACCAGGAGGGCGTGCGCCTGCAGCAACCGCGCCGCACCGTCTGGGCGCACGACGCGGAGCTCCGCGGTGGCCTGCGTCAGCGGCACAAGGGCCACCATCCCGTCGTTGACGAGGTGCAGGTCCTCCGGGTGGACCATCCTCAGGAAGGCCGCATGGGTCCGCGGGGCGGTCTCCTCGGTGACCCCGTGGATGCGGCACTGCTCGCGCGACCAGTAGATGCGGTCGGTACGGTTGGGCGCCTGTATTGGGCTTTCAATCCCAATGTCGAGTGGTCGATGAAGGGAGGCGGCGCAGGACAGGGAGTCCATGGCATGACGTTCAACCCCAACATCAAGCTCGGCTGGTAGCTCGGCCCCAAGGTCTCCGTCGGCGGCGAGTACTATGGCACCACGGGATCGATCGTCCGCCTCGCCCCGTCGAGCGAGCAGTCGCACGTCCTGTACCCGAGCATCGACCTCTTCCTCTCACCGGACTGGGAATTCAACGCCGGTTACGGAATGCAGCTGTCGGGCACCGGTGACCACGACATCCTGAAGGTCATCATCGGCCGACGGATCAAGCACTGGGGCCGGCGCGACTCCTGGGAGCACTACGTGCTCGCAGGCTGCCGGCCGGTCCTGGCGTCGACGTCGTTAGGCGAGCAGCGGGAGGGAGCCGCGCTTCACGTCTTGCGCATCCAGACGCGCCACGTGAGCGGCCCCGCTGCGTCATCGGCCAGGGGGCGCCCCGCCACCTTGAGGGCCAGCTTCATCTGTCCGTGATGATAGCCCTCGTGCCAGAGCATGTGCTGGAGCAGGAGGATCGGGTGGTCGTAGTGGAGGTTCATCTCCCTGCCCGTCTCCACCCTCCCTCGCACTGCGTCCCGCACCACCCTGGCGCTCTCGTTGAGCATCTGCGCGATGCGACCAGGGTCATGTTCGACCCCCCACTCTTCCTCGGGGACATGTATGGCGAACTCGGGGGCATCCTCGGAGACGAACACGAGTCGCACATAGTGGATGTGCGTGAACAGCTGCGCGATGGATGGGCTCCCGTCCATCGCCCTGGCCTCCAGCCCGCCTTCCGGAAGGGCGCCGAGCAGGTTGACCAGGATGGTGTTGTTCCGGTCCCAGGAATCCAGCAGTGCCTCGAGAAGGCGTGGGTCTGGTGCGTTCGACATGGCGCTCCGTGTTGTGACGCGGGCAATCGATGGATCTCCCGGAGTTATCAGGCGACAAGATCGCGTCTTGCACAAGAGCGCGGTGTCGCGGGAGCGGTACGGCGAAACGCTGCGGTGGGGCGTAGCAATTTATTCGACCGCTTCAACCAGACGGGCGGTTCAGCGTGCGCACGGTGGCGGCGTCATCTACCTACACAACGAATGCCACGAGCAGCACGACGTGCCGAAGATGTGGGGTCGGCGACCCTGCCCTTCACGCGCGTCGCGGCCGGATCGACGAAACGATCCGGCCGCGACGATGCCCGGTGCCGGGCCTAACGCTTACTGCGTCGCCTTGGCGAGCGCCTTGATCGCTGCCGACATCGACCTGACGCGCTCCGGATCCTTCGCCCCGGCCACATCCCTGTCCACCTGCTTGGCCAGCGCGTTCAGCGCGTTGCGCCGCGCCTTGCCCGACTGCTGCTCCGCCGCATCGAGGGCGGTCGCGATCGCCGTCGTCCGCTCCGCCGCGAGGCCGTTCCAACGCACCAGCTGATCGAGGTACGAGCGCACCACCGGGAACGCGGCCGGCCACTCGATCTTCGGCTGGCTCTGCGGGTTGTACTGCGCGAACCGCACGAGCTTCGCCGCCTCGATCTCGTTCTTCGAGAGCTGGTCGCTCGGCTGCAACTCGAGGATATCGAACCCGCGGTCGAGCTCCGACGAGTAGATCATCCCGTTCCAATAGTACGCGCCCCATGAGCCGCCGATCGTCCCGCGCCCCCCGCGACCGCCCGGCGGCGGCGTGGTGACCGGAACGTCGACGCCCGGCGGCGGATCGATCGGCCCCCGGTCGAAGAACGCCAGCTCCTGCGGATGGTCAGGGTCGGTGAACTCCATCACGCTCACCCCGCCCTGGTACCACCCCTGCACCATGATGTCGCGCCCCGGCACCGGGATCAGTCCGCCGTTGTGCGAGACACAGTTCTCCTCGGCCGTCTGCGCCGTGTTGATCTTGTAGTAGGCGTGCTGCGTGTACTTCCACTTGCGATCGATGGTGAGGATGGTGTTGCCGCCCATCTCCATCATGGAGTTGGCCTGGCACATCGGCGAAGTGCCGCCGCCCCACTCATCCGTGAACACCACCTTCTTGCCGTCGTTGCTGAAGACGGCAGTATGCCAGAGCGAGAAGTTCGTGTCGGCCCGCGCGTCGAGCCGCACCGGCTTCTCGGGGTTGGAGACGTCCACCAGCAATCCGTAGCTCCCGCACGCGCCGGCGAGCAGCCCGGCCGACGGATACGCCGTGACGTCGTGGCAGTTGCGCGGCCCAGTCGGTGCCGGGGGCGGAGGGAGCGGCGTCGTATCGCCCGGCGCGCGGGGACGACCACCGCGCACCGGCCGGCCGGCCGCATGCGGCGCGGCGCCAAGCCCCGTGAAGATGCGCGCCCCTGTCACCACCTCGGACTTCTCGGGGTGGGCGAGCGGCACCTTGATGACGTCGAGCCTAAAGAGCGAATTCGTCTCGTCGGCCGGATCCGTCCCTTCCTTGCACCCGGGGAGCTCCGTGTTCGGGCGCGCCCCCTGGCTCCCCGACACATAGATGTAGATGACGCCCTTGTCCTTGGGGCTGGGGATGATCGTGTGCGTGTGCGACCCCTTGCAGGTCTGCACGTTCTTGATCAGGCGCGGATGGGCCGGGTCGGCGACGTCGTAGATGCGCACCCCCGCCATGTGGTCCTTCGGGTCCTTCACCCCCCCCTTCGCGCAGTCGTTGCGGTTCCCCGCTCCCTCCGCGGAGATGAACAGCAGGGTGCCGTAGATCGACGGGTCGCCCTGCGAGGTGATGCAGGAGACGGCGGACACCATCTTCGGCTTGGTCGCGTCGCTCACGTCCCAGATCGTGAACCCGGCGAAGTTGCCCTGGTAGACGTACTTGTCGCCAAAGGCGAGATCGGAGTTGATGAACGTCAGCCCACGGGCCGTGTCGAACGCCGCCGCCTTCGGCGTGAACGAGACGAGGCGCATGTTGCGCGTGACGGTGTCCGCGTCGAGTCGCCCCGGCTTGAGTCGGCTACGAGGATCCGTCTTGCTGGGATAGGTCTGCGCCGCGAGCAGCGACGGAAGGATGAAGAGCGCGGCAAGCGCGAACACCCTGCGAGAGAGGTGCATCGAGAGGGGCTCCTGGTGGAAACGAGGGGGACCTACTTGTCGGACAGCTGGGCGAGCAACTGGCGCATCACGCCGATCTCGGCGGTCTGCACGGTGACAACATCGTTCGCGAAGACGCTCACGTCGACCTCCTGACCGGCGCGCGGCGTGGCGAACAGGTCCTTGACCATTTGAAGCGCCCCCTCATGGTGCTGGATCATGAGGGTGAGGAACGCGCGATCGAACGCGACCCCCTTGGCCGCATCGAGTTCCTTGAGCTGCGCCTCGGTCAGCATCCCCGCCATCATCATCGTGCGCCACGACGACGTATCGGGGGCAACCTGTCCGTTACTGCGGAGCCACTCCTGCATGATGCGGATCTCCGCCACCTGGGACTGGTCGATCTTGTTCGCCATCTTGAGGACGCGAGGATTGGCACCATGCCCCTCGGCCATCCGGGACATGTAAATGGCCTGCGCGTGATGGGCGATCATCCCCTGCATGAACTCGACGTCGGCTACCGTATAGATGGCGCCTTCGGGGATCGTGATCTTGCCGTGCCCGCTCATCCCCGCCATCGAGTGTTGTGCCAGCATGGTGGCAGGCCGAGCGAGCATCAGCGCCAGCACGGCGAGCGCGGCAGCGAGCGTGGAGCGACGAGAGGATTTCACGTGTCGGGAGGGGCTGCTGTGCGATGAGGGCCGGTGGGACACACCTCATGGATACGCTACCCGAGGACCCGGCGTTGTGCCACCCGGCGCACGCGTCTCGGATCGGCGAGCCAGCGTGTCCAGGCCGGGTTCCCTCCCGTCACCTGGACCATCACCGGCGGCGATTCGGCGCCTGAAGACAGGGCCAGCGACGACGATGGCAATGCGGCCGTGCATGCGAGCCGCTCATCGCGCCTCGTCGCGGGGGCGGATTCGCCGCGCGACGCAGCGCTCCTAGCCGTCGGCCGCAACCAACCGCGCGATGGCCCGGAGCCCCTCGTCACCAACGTCGAGGCTCAGGCGATTGACGTACAATCTTATGTGTGCGTCGCACACCTCGTCGGAGAGCTCCTGCGAGTGCGCCCGCACATAGTCGCGGCTCGCCTCGGGATGGTCGAACGCATGCTGCACCGACGCGCGAATTCCCTGTTCCGCAGCTGCAACGATCGCCGGCTCGAGGTCGTCACGGGCGCAGATCCCCGCCAGCGGGACGGGGAGCCCCGTCTCCTCCTCCCACCACTCGCCCAGGTCGGCGACCTTCACCAGGCCGTGATCGGCGTACGTGAAGCGGCTCTCGTGGATGATGAGCCCCGCGTCCACCGCGCCTTCGCTCACCGCGCGGAGAATCTGGTCGTATCGCAACTCCTCCACCCGATCGAGCGCCGGCGCCGCCAGTCGCAGGAGACGAAAGGCAGTCGTCTCACGCCCGGGGATCGCCACGCGTCCGCGTACGGCATCGGCCAGCGACATCGCCGTGCGCGCCACCACCAGCGGCCCCACGCCGTGGCCCAGCGCCGCGCCGCTTCGCAGCAGCTTGTACCGGTCGCCGACCGCGGCAAACGCGCCGACGCTCAACTTCGTCAGGTCGAACGCCCCCTCGTGCGCTCGACGATTCAGCTCCTCGATGTCCAGCAGGACAGGTTCGATCCGGAACGGGAGCGCGACCAGCCCGTGCGAGAGGGCGTGGAAGGCGAAGGTGTCGTTCGGACAGGGAGAGTACCCGAAGGTCAGCGTACGCACTGCGCAAACTCGGCGACGAGACGCGGTGTGGCCGCGACGACCGCGGCAAATGCATCATCGAAGCGCCAGCGCGAACGGTCGCGCTCCTCGATGCTGTTGGAGATGGCACGGACTTCGAGGGCGGGGATCCCTGCCAGTTGCGCCGCGCGAAGGACGGCGAAGCCCTCCATCGCCTCCACGTCGCACGCGGGGTCACAGCCGCTCGTCCCGCCGACGCGGGCGCTCGTCCCGATCACGCGCAGTGCGGCCGTGGGAAGGACACGGCGCGCCGCCGCCACGAGGATGGGGGACGGGGTGACCGTTCGCGGCGCCCTCTCGGCAGGGACGCCGAGGTCGCAGTAGCAGGAGCCTTCACCGATGACGAGCGACGGTGGCTGGAGCCCCGCCACCCCCCGCGCGCCGGCAATGCCGACGTGCAGAATCGCGCCCGGACGGTCGGCCGAGATGGCCGCCGCCGTTCGCGCCGCCGCCTCGACGGGGCCGACCCCGCAGAGCAGCGTACGCCACCCGTCCGGCGCGTCGACCTCGCGCGCCGTCGCGGCCACCACCAGGATTCGTCCACGGTCGCTCATGACGGGGAGGAAGTATACGCCGGGTGGAAGCCGTGAGGGGGAGCCGTCCCACGCAAGCCCAGTCGGGGGGCTCGGCGGTGCCTCCCGGACCTTCCTCATCAACCAAGGTTCATCAGACGAAGCAACGCCTCGAATCTTGGCTCTCCGCGCAGCGGCGCGAAGAGACACGACCCCTTGATGCCGTAGATCGCGCCACTCCG
The DNA here is from genome assembly GCA_027346425.1 of Gemmatimonadota bacterium. Lineage (GTDB taxonomy): Bacteria > Gemmatimonadota > Gemmatimonadetes > Gemmatimonadales > Gemmatimonadaceae > SCN-70-22. The sequence goes on from DAIESF010000277.1 coordinate 7,955, forward strand.
CTCCTCGTAGGCCCGCTCGAGGTAGTCGATCCCCGCGCGCATCGGCGCTCCGGTTCGCGAAGGGGAGGACAG
>DAIESF010000382.1 GCA_027346425.1 Gemmatimonadota bacterium
GGAACGAGCACACGATAGGGGGCTCTGCTGCGGGGGGGCAAGCCGCCATGCCGCACCGATGATTCCCCGGGCAGATCACAGTCAAATTCGGGTGGCCCTGTGCGCCTGATGTGAAACGACGTCTCCGTGGGTACCGTATGCTCCAGTCGAGTCGCCGGCACGTCGTCACGCCCCCCTCCGTGAGATCCCCGATGCCCGTCCCCGACCTGCGCTTCGCCCTCCGCTCGCTGTCGCGCGCCCGCGGCTTCGCGATCACCGTCATCCTCACCCTCGGGCTCGGCATCGGCGCCAATACCGCGATCTTCTCCGTGGTCCGCGGCGTCCTGCTCAAGCCGCTCCCCCATCGCGACGGCGACCGCCTCGTCTATCTCCGGCAATCCATCAACGGCCCCGGGGGCGACAACATTCGCTTTTCCGTCCCCGAGATCCTCGACTTCCGCAACAGCGCGAAGACGCTGCAGGGGATCGCCGAGTACTCGGGCGTGGTGCTCACGCTGCAGGGGGAGCGCGACGCCGTGCGCATGCAGGTGGGCCTCGTCACCGGGAACTACTTCCAGGTGATGGGGCTCTCGCCGATTCTCGGGCGCGCGCTCAACGACCGTGACGACGGGACAGGGGTGCCGCCGGTCGTCGTCCTCACGCACGAGTACTGGCGCAAGCGCTTTGGAGGCGATTCCGCGATCATCGGCAAGTCGGTGCGCATCGACGGGCGCGCCGTGGAGGTGGTCGGCGTGTTGCAGCCGGCGCCGACCTTCCCCGAGCGCATGGACGCGCTGATGAACATGGTGATCAGCGAGCACCACACGAGCGCGATGATGGTGCACGGTCGCACGCACCGGATGACCGACATGATTGCCCGCCTCGCACCGGGGGCGACGCTCGAGCAGGCGCGCAGCGAAGTGGAGACGATCCGCAAGCGGGTGACTGGGGAATTCCCCGAGGCCTACGACGCAGCCTCTGGCTACCGGGTGAGCGTGACGCCGTTCGTCGAGGTCCTGGGCGAACGGGCCCGCCTCACCCTCTGGCTCCTCATGGGCGCGGCGGCCTTCGTGATGATCATCTCGGCGGCCAACGTCGCCAACCTGTCATTGATGCGCGGCGTGCGGCGCGAACACGAGCTGGTGGTGCGAGCTGCGTTAGGCGCCGGTTCGGCGCGCCTGCGCCGCCTCCTCCTGGTCGAGAACCTGCTCCTCGCCCTCGCCGGGGCGCTCCTCGGCCTGGTGATCGCAGTCGCCGGGGTGCGCCTCCTCACCACCTTCGCCGAGCGTTACTCGCCGCGCGCCAACGAGATCCGCATCGACGGGGTGGTCCTCGCCTTCATGCTGGCGCTCACCGTGGTGGTCGCCGTCCTCATCTCCTTCGCCCCCCGTCTCGCCGCCGAGGGCAAGTTGGGGGCGCTGATCGCCGCCGGCGCCGCGCGGATGAGCGGGAGCATGGCGCGCCAGCGGCTGCAACGCACGCTCGTGGTGGCCCAGGTCGCGGTCTCGGTCATCCTCCTCACCGGGGCCGGGCTCCTCACGCGGACGATGTTGCAACTGTCGGAAGTGAACAGTGGCCTCAGCGCCGAAGAGGTGCTGACGATGGAGATCCCCATCAGCGGGGGCGGGCGCAGCGACGCCGACACCAAGGCGCTTTACGGGCGCATGCGCGAGGCGGTGCGCGGCATCCCCGGGGTGCGCGACGTGGGGGTGGGTTCCACCATGCCGCTCCGCGCCACGCCATTCCAGCTCGACGTGAAGGGCGAGGGGCGCACGCTCGCCGCCGGCGAACCGCAGCCGCGCGCCGAGTTCCGCACCGCCGATCCCGACTACTTCCGTGCCGCCGGCATCCCGCTGCTCGAGGGGCGCGAGTTCACGACCACCGATCGCGACAGCTCGCAACGCGTCGTGGTCATCAACAAGACGCTGGCCGAACAGCTCTTTCCGGGACGCGACGCGGTCGGGCTGCGCGTGGCGTGGACCGGTGAGGTGCTCAAGTTCATCGGTGTCAGCGGCGACTGGCGTACCGTGGTCGGTGTGGTGGGCGACACCAAGGACGGCGGGCTCGACGCCGAGCCGCGCGGCGTGGTCTTCGCCCCCTTCACACAGGAGTTCGCGTATGCGGGCGGGCTGGTGATCCGCGCCGGCAGCAACGCACAGTCGCTTGCCGGTGCCGCCACGCGCGCCGTGCGCGAGATCGTCCCGCAGGACCCGATCGAGAACGTGCTCACCGTCTCGCAAATCAAGGAGGAAAGCGTGGCACCGCGCCGCCTCAATGCCGTCCTCGTCTCGGCCTTCGGGGTGCTGGCGGTGATCATCGCCGCGGTGGGGATCGCCGGCGTGCTGGCCTTCTCGGTGAGCGCGCGCACGAACGAAATCGGGATTCGCATGAGCCTCGGCGCCGACGCGGCGCGGGTGCAGCGGATGATCCTGATGGAGGGGGGCGTGCTGCTGGCGGCGGGGCTCGCGTTAGGCGTGGCCGGGGCGGTGATCGCGAGCCGCTTGATTCGCGGGCTGCTGTTCGGGGTGACACCGTACGATCCGGTCACCCTGGCGGCCGTGGGCGTGGCCATGGTCTCGGTGGGGATTGCCGCGTGCTGGATCCCGGCGGCGCGGGCCGCGCGCATCGAGCCGGTGGTGGCGATGCGCGGGGGGTGACGCGACAGTGACGGGAGCCCGTGCGGGGGCGTGCAGGGCGAGCGACGCTCCCCTACATCCCCCGCAACGCCTCGGCAATCGCCCGCTCCGTGAGCGGCGCCATCACCCGATACCCGGCCTCGTTAGGGTGCACGCCGTCCCCCGACAACTCGGCTTTCATCCCCTGCCGCTCGTCGGCCATCGGGGAGTGCAAGTCGAGGTACACGGCGCCATGCGACGCGGCGTACTGCCGGATCCAGGCGTTCAGCGCCACGATCTTCGGCGCCGGCTCCAGCCCGCGCTTCCACGGGTAGTCGAAGACGGGAAGCACCGACGACAGGACCACGCGGATCCCGTTCGCCTTCGCCAATTCGGCCATCGACGCCAGGTTGTCCTCGATCATCTCCAGCGTCGACGGTCCCGTGTTGCCGGCGATGTCGTTCGTCCCGGCGAGAATGACGACCACCGCCGGCTCGAGGGCGATCACGTCCTGGCGGAATCGCACCAGCATCTGCGGGGTCGTCTGTCCGCTGATCCCGCGCCCCACATACGGCTTGCCGGGGAACATGGAGGGGAAGAGCGGCGCCCACCCCTCGGTGATCGAGTTCTTCATGAAGACCACCCGCTTGACACCCGGGGCCGGGGCCCCAAGGGCAGCGTTGGCGTCGCGGTACTTGGCGAGGTTGGCCCAGTCTCCTTGCTGCGCGGAGGCGGCTACCGGCGCGGTAAGGGCCAACAGGAGGGCGAGCCTCACGGCCGGCGGGGGAGTTGTCGTGCGACGCATGGTGCGCGGTCGGTTGGGGGGGCAATCAGTGCGGGCGCGATGCCCCCCGCGCCCGGGTGACGGGAACGCTTCGCCGAATCTGAACCCGGCGCGCGTCCAACACGGTAATATTCGGGGAGCACACGGACGGAGCAGATGTACTCGACTTGCATCTTCTGTAGCAAGCCACTCGGACACAACGAATCGATGGAGGCCTTCCCGGTCGGCCAACGCCTGGCCTTCGACCCGGCACGCGGCCGCCTCTGGGTGGTGTGCCGCGCCTGCGAGCGATGGAACCTCTCCCCGCTCGAGGAGCGATGGGAGGCGATCGAGCAGGCGGAGCGACTGTACCGCGACACTCGGCGCCGCGTCTCGACCGACAACATCGGACTCGCCAAGCTCGCCGAGGGGACCACGCTGGTACGCATCGGCGAGCCGCAGCGCCCCGAGTTCGCGGCGTGGCGTTACGGCGACCAGTTCGGTCGGCGACGAATGCGGGCGATGCTCGTCGCCGGAGGAGGGGTGGCCGTGGTGGGTGCGCTCGTCGCCGGGGGAGCGGCCGCCGGAGTCGGTGTTGGCGCGTTCGGCGGCCTTTTCGGGCAGGTCGGACGGTTCCTCGTGCACGGCAGACCGGACCAGATCGTCGCCCGCATCAGGACCGAGCACCACGGGATCGTCGACGTTCGTCGTCGGCACCTGGGCGAATCGTCGATCGCCGCATCGGACGACGGCACCCTCAACCTCGACCTCCGCTTCAAGAACGGCTCGGCGCGCTTTACCGGCCCCGAGGCGGAGCGCATCGCATCGATCGTCCTCCCCAAGGTGAATCGCTTCGGCGGTCGCAAGAGCGAGGTAGCCGACGCGGTGCGACAGATCGAGGAACTCGGCGATTCGGAGCGTTACATCCGTCAGGTGGGCCGCCAGTCGCAAGCGCTCCTTACCTCGATGACGGAGGGAGTTTCGCCGAAGCGGGCCAAGTTCCGAAAGGCCGCGTTCAACAAGTACGGTCTCTTTAGTCTCCCCACTCCGCAGCGACTCGCGCTGGAGATGGCCCTGCACGAGGAGGCGGAGCGCCGCGCACTGGAAGGGGAGCTCGCCGAGTTGGAACAGGCGTGGCGCGACGCCGAGGAGGTAGCGGCGATCGCCGACAACCTGTTCGTCCCCGAGTCGGTGGAGGAGCAGTTCAGGAAGCTCAAGGGCGAAGGATGAGCCGCGTCCACCGCCTCTGCGTCGCCCCCCTCTCTTCTCCCCTTCCCATGATGCCCTCCCCCCTCGGCCGGTTCGCCCTCGCCTCGCTGGCGCTCGCCGCCTGCCGCCAGGCAGAGCCTCCGCCAGCTGCCACGCCGGCGGTCGGCGACCTGCGCCCGGCCATCGTGGCCACCGCCGACTCGGCGATGATATCGAGCGCGTCGCCCTTGGCTACCGAGGCGGGATTGGCGGTGCTGCGCCGGGGTGGGAATGCGGTGGATGCCGCCGTCGCCGTGGCGATGACCCTCGCCGTCACCTTCCCGTCTGCCGGAAACCTCGGCGGCGGCGGCTTCAT